>DATEEB010000090.1:0-2391 GCA_035281345.1 Rhizomicrobium sp.
AGCGGGATCAGAAATCCTGTCGGCATCGCTTTCCAGCCCGGCACCAACACTCTGTTTGTTGTCGCCAACGAGCGCGACATGCTGGGCGACGGATTGCCGCCCGACTATATGACCAGTGTCAAGCCGGGCGGCTTTTATGGCTATCCTTACGCCTATATCGGCAAGAATCCCGATCCGGTATGGGGCGCCAAGGATCCGGGCGGCAAGGTCGCGTCCACCATCACGCCCGATGTGTTGTTCCAGGCCCATTCGGCGCCGGTGGGGCTTGTGTTCTACACCGGGACCAGTTTTCCGGCGGAATATAAGAACGATGCTTTTGTCGCCCTGCACGGGTCTTGGAATGCGGCCAATCCCACCGGCTACAAGGTGGTCCGGGTGCGTTTTCAGAACGGCAAACCGGTGAATGGGTACGAGAACTTTGTCACTGGCTTTTGGAACGGCATGGGCCAGCCCGGCCAGCCGGCCAAGGTCTGGGGCCGGCCTGCGGGGCTGGCCGTGGCCAAGGATGGCAGCCTATTGATCGCCGACGACGTCGCCAATGTGATCTGGCGGGTGGCATATACGGGTAAGTAGGGTACCGGAGCCGGTTCGTGGGCCTCGCACGCCTCACTGCGCTGTCGCGCGGCGTGCTCGGCACCATTCCCAATCCGCCGTTCGGCGGATTGGGAATGGTGGAGCTGAGCGGAATCGAACCGCTGGCCTCCTCATTGCGAACGAGGCGCTCTCCCAACTGAGCTACAGCCCCGAACCGGTTTTCCGGCCCTTTGCCGGAGGGCCGGGTTTTAGGGATGGGGGCAGGGGTCGTCAAGCGGCCTTGATTTTCGGGCTTTTCCTGCGCGGTTCCCCCCGGTAAAACAAGCCATGATGAACCCTATCGCCGCCCTGCTGATCGTCGTCCTTGATATCTATATGTGGATCGTGGTCGCGGCAGTGATCGTGAGCTGGTTGACCGCTTTCAATGTGATCAATCCCTACAACAATTTTGTCCGCGGCCTGCTGCAAGCCCTTTCCGCCCTGACCGAGCCGGTGTTCCGGCCCATCCGCAAAATCTTGCCGCCGATGGGAGGTTTGGATCTGTCTCCGATCGTGGTGTTCGTGATCATTTGGTTCCTGAAATACAGCATCGCCTGGGCGTCGGTCCGCTACGGATTCTAGTCCATGACAGCCACGGTCATTGATGGCAAAGCCAGCGCTGCGCGCTTGCGCGAAAAAATCGCCGCCTATGCCGCCGAACTAAGATCCAAGCACGGTTTGCAGCCGGGACTTGCCACCGTGCTGGTGGGTCAGGACCCGGCATCCGAGGTCTATGTCCGCAACAAGCGCAAAACCGCCGAGGCCATCGGTTTTCAGTCGGTGCATGTCGCGCTGCCCGCCGATGTTTCGCAAGACGAATTGCTCGCCAAGGTGCGGGGCCTGTCCGCCGACCCTTCCGTACACGGCATCCTGGTGCAACTGCCCCTGCCCGCGCCCCTGAACGAAAATGCCGTGCTGGACGCACTGGACCCCGCCAAGGACGTAGACGCCCTCACGCCCAAAAATGCCGGGCTGCTGCTGTCGGGCCGCGCCCATCTCGTCAGTTGCACGCCTGCGGGTGTGATGCTGCTGCTCAAGGAGTATGCCGGTGACATCGCGGGCAAGGAGGCGCTGGTGATCGGCCGCTCGCTTTTGTTCGGCAAACCGGCGGCGCAATTGCTGCTCGCCGCCAACGCCACCGTCACCATGGCCCATTCGCGTTCCAAGGATTTGCCGGGCTTGGCGCGCCGCGCCGATATTCTGGTGGCCGCCATCGGCAAACCGCAATTCGTTAAGGGCGATTGGATCAAGCCCGGCGCAACCGTGATTGATGTGGGCATCAACCGCGTGGATGCGGGTGACGGTAAAACCAAATTGGTCGGCGATGTGGACTATGACGCGGCCAAGGCGGTTGCGGGCGCCATCACGCCGGTGCCGGGCGGGGTCGGCGCCATGACCATCATCTGTCTGATGCACAACACGTTGATTGCCGCCTGCGCGCAAAACGGTCTGCCGCTGCCCACCGCGCTTTAAAGTCTTTTCTGCAAGTCCTTCGCCAAATCGTCGGGCGATACCGTGCCGTCATAGAAGCTGACCAGCTTTCCGTCCGGTCCCATCAGATACAGAACCGAGGAGTGGTCCACGCCATATCCGCCTGCAAGTCCCTTGGCGGGGTCCAGCGGTTTCTTCACGGCATAGACGCGGAATTTTTTCCCGACCTCCTGGATCGCGGCCGGGCTGCCGGTCAGGCCGATGAAATTGGGACCGAAGGCCTTCATATACTCGCCCAGCACCTGGGGCGTGTCGCGTTCGGGATCGGTGGTGATGAAGATGGGAACCACGCGATTGGCCCGGCCGCCCAATGTCTCCAGCGCTTGC
>DATEEB010000091.1:0-4125 GCA_035281345.1 Rhizomicrobium sp.
GATGGCGCCTTTTCCGTCCTTGAGGCCGCCTTGCCATTTTGCCGTGCCATATGTCGTCATTTGCGTCTCCCACATCGAAAACAAGGAACAATTTCATGCAAACTTTAGAACATGCTAACCATTGCGCTTAACGTCACCTTAGCGCCAAGAAGCGACTATGAACACACCGCAGCCCTTGATGCTTGTCGTTGCGGTGGCATTGGTGGATGCTGACGGTCGCGTGTTGATTGCGCAACGTCCCGAAGGCAAGAGCATGGCGGGGTTATGGGAATTTCCTGGCGGCAAGATCGAAGCGGGCGAAGCCCCCGAGGATGCGCTGATCCGCGAGCTCCGGGAGGAACTCGGCATCGCGGTGAAGCAAGCCTGTCTCGCGCCGTTCACCTTTGCTTCGCATACCTATGGCGAATTTCACCTTTTGATGCCGCTTTACGTTTGCCGCCGATGGGACGGCTTGCCGCAACCGCGCCATCATGCGGCCCTGAAATGGGTGCGTCCCAAGGACATGAAAGACTATCCCATGCCCGCGGCCGACTTGCCGCTTATTCCCATGCTGCGCGATCTCTTGTGAGGAACCTGGCGTCCGACAGAAGCGGCGCGACCGCCATCGAATATGCTCTGGTCGCGTGCCTGATCGCCCTGGTGATTGTTACCGCCGTCGGAACGTTGGGTAGCACGCTTTCTTCCACTTTCTATGCGTCCATGGCGTCCGTGCCGTAACTTATTTTGCTCCCCATCCGTCGCAGCTCGGGTTTGCTCCGCGTTCGGAAGGCTTGGCCGCCTTCCTCACCCTCGCTGCGACACCTTTTCGGTGATTGGTGCTGGCCGCTCGCCCGAGCTCGCGGCGTTCGCCGCTTTCGCAGGTCCACGGGACCTGCTCATGCGCCTTCGGCGCACCGCTGCTCACGGTCGCGCCGCGATATGCGGCGCTTGAGATTTTTTATCGCTCTTTCAGGCTGTGTTCGGCGGTGCCCAGCGCCGTGGCCAGACGCGTTTTGGCGCTGCCCGGTTTGAGCGGTTGTTGCTGGCCCTCATCGGGCGCCCAACCGGTCAGGTACAAAGTCTCAAACCGCGTCAGCAATCGTCCCCCTTCGCTGTTTTGGGCCGTGTAATGCGCCAAAAGCGCTGCCAGGGTATCGCGGCGCAAGGGGTGTTTGCTGCGTTCGCGCATCACATTGGTCAGGCCATGGGCGCGCAGGTCCCGCACCAGGGCGGAAAAATTCTGGTAGCGCACGGTCAACCGCTCCACATCGCTTACCGGCAGTGCAAAACCCGCACGTTGTAAGAGTGCGCCCAGATCGCGCACATCAGCCAGAGGTGCCACGCGGGGGCTGACGCCGCCGCGGGTCGCGATTTCGGCTTGCGCAAACGCTTCACGCAGCTCGGCCAATGTATTGCCGCCTAACAGGGCGCCGACAAAAAGTCCGTCCGGTTTCAGGATGCGCCGGATCTGGATCAGCGCGCCGGGCAGATCGTTGATGGCTTGCAGCGAAAACAGGCTGGCTGCCAGATCGAACGTCCCTGGCGCGGCCAAGACTTCCTGCGCATCGAAATCGGCCAGGGTCCAGGTCTGCGCAAAAGGCGCAAGCTGAGACGGGACACTGTCCCCGATCCAAAGCCCAGCTTTGAATGTCCGGGTCACCGCCGCCAGTCGGTCGGCCAGTCCTTCCGCTGCCGCCTGCTCCAGGAAACGCTCGCCATCCAGCCTTTTTGCGCGTTGGCGCGCGCGCAAAGCCGCGGAGACATCAAATAGGGGCGGGCGGGCATCGGGCATCGGTGCTAGGCTTATCACAGGGAAGAGGGCGCATGAATGTTGTGCTGCGAATTTGAGCGGTTTATGGCTTTGGATAAGCCGCAGAGTCAGCGAAGATCAAAACGTCGGTGACGTCATGACCCTCGCTGAATCCTTGTTCATCTGACGAAGCGCTATGCGCTGAGAGAGCTGGCCTCAGCTAACCATTGCAGGGTGGTGAGTAATTTCTGATCAAGTCCGTTTCGATAGAGAGGCGAACTTTCTCATTCGGTTCCGACTTGATAAACAGCTTGTCGGCTTTGTGCCGATCGAAGCAGGCCGTTTTGTGATGGTCGAGTGGGCGACAAGAAAGGTCGCATGTCTGTCCGATATAGAACAGATCATACTTACCGTTGGAGGCCAGCTTCGCCATGACGTACAGCGCGCCGATTTCTTTGAAGGATGTTGATCTGTCGTAGATATTGAATTGATACTGAGTGCGGGACTCACCCGTGAGGGTGATCGTTCCTAGAGATGCCATGCTGGGTCCTATCCAGTTTGGTGGTTGCGAGGTGTCAGTTCCCGGTGTTCGAGACCAGGGCTGGCACCCGCAACACTAGCACTCACAACCTACTATTGCCAGATACCCAATAGATTGTGGACACAAATGCTTGTGGTATTGCGTTGATACAGCGCTTTAGGTCTGTGGATAGAATATGTGGAGGAATCGGGCATTTCCTGGGTGAGCGGCATGAGCGTCACTAGGAGAATTCTGGACCTTTTGTTTCCGCCGCTCTGTATCGCCTGCCACGCGCCCGTGTCACAGGCCGGTTTTTGCGCGGCCTGTTGGAGCGGCATCGTTTTTCTGGATGGTCCCTGCTGCGGCTGTTGCGGCCATCCTTTTGGCGTGGCGCTGGACGGCAACAATCTTTGCGCCGCATGCCTGGCCAAGCCTCCCGCTTTCGATAGCGCCCGCGCCATTTTCGTCTATGACGAAAAAAGTCGCGGCGCGATCCTGGCGCTCAAGCATGCCGACCGTCTGGATCTTGTTCCCGGGTTCGCCCGCTGGCTGAGGCGCACCGGGCAGGCGCTTCTGGACCGCAGCGATATGGTGGTTCCGGTTCCGTTGCATGCTTTGCGGCTGTGGCGTCGCCGCTACAATCAGTCGGCGGAATTGGCGCGCCGTCTGGCGCGCGAAAGGCAACTTGTCTATGCGCCTTCGGCCCTGGTGCGCGCCCGCGCCACGGCCAGTCAAGGCGCCATGACCAGCGCCAAGGCCAGGCGCCGCAATGTGCTGGGCGCCTTCCAGGTTCCAGAACCCGCAACGGTTGCGGGCAAGCGCGTGCTGTTACTGGACGACGTGCTGACCACCGGGGCGACCGTGGAAGCCTGCGCCCGGGCCTTGAAACGGGCAGGTGCGGCGCGCGTCGATGTCCTGGTCCTGGCGCGCGTTGTGAAGCCGCCGGACCTGCTTATATAATTGCCGTCAAATTGAGTCCAAACCGTCATGAAGCCTGTTCGCATCTACACCACCCCTATTTGTCCTTATTGCGTACGGGCAAAATCGCTGCTGAAAAAAAAGGGCGCGCAGGTGGACGAGGTGGATGTCTTCATGGATGCCGGTGCGCGCGAGGAGATGGAAGCCAAGACCGGGGGCGCTCGCTCGGTGCCGCAGATTTTCGTCGGCGAAACCTATGTCGGCGGTTGCGACGAACTCTATGCCTTGGAAAAAGAGGGCAAGCTGGACCCCTTGCTGGCGTAAACTTTCGCTGCCGCACGCGTTCCCGGCTCTGGACAAAACGGACGGCCGCCCGGATTATGCCGCCCAATCAACTCCAACTAGGAAGGACTGCCATGAAAAAGATGTTGCTCGCCTCCGCCGCCCTTTTGATCGCCATGCCGGCTATGGCGCAGATGAATCCTGCGCCTACGATCGCGCCCGCACCGACGCTTGCGGAAATGAAAATGCCGCGTCCGGCGCGCGCCGTTGGCATTCCCACCGCGCTGGCTATTGAAGCGGCTGTGGAAGCCAATCGCGTCTGCGAGGGCAATGGCTTCAAAACCACCGCGATGATCGCCGACTCCGCCGGCGTGCCGATCGTGGTGATCTCCAATGACGGCGCCGCCGCCATCACCCAACGCATCGCCATGACCAAGGTCCAGGCCGTCCTGAAATACAACATGACCAGCGGCGAAGTCGCGGCCAAGGCCAATGCCGATGCCGCCCTCAAGGCCGAGATCGCGGCCAACCCGATGATCGACACCGCCCGCCAGGGCGCGGTCCCGATCATGGCCGGCGGCAATAGGGTCGCGGTGCTTTCGGTTTCCGGTGCGCCGGGCGGCGACAAGGACGAAGTCTGCACCCGCGCCGGTATCGCCAAGATCCAGGATCGCGT
>DATEEB010000092.1:0-3127 GCA_035281345.1 Rhizomicrobium sp.
ACCGGCAACTGGTTCGGCTGCCAGACCTATGATTTCCAGCCCGACAGCATGTCGCTGGCCAAGGCGCTGTCTTCGGCCTATCTGCCGATTTCGGCGGTGCTGCTGTCGCCCGAATTGAGCGACATTGTCGAAAGCGAAGCCCGGCGCACCGGCATGATGGCGCATGGCTATACCTATACCGGCCATCCTGTCGCCAGCGCCGTGGCGCTGAAAGCAATCGAGATTTATCAGCGCCGCGACCTGGTCGGGCATGTGCGCAAGCTGGCGCCCATTTTCGGAGCGCGGCTGAAAAAGCTGATGGACAATCCGCTGGTCGGCGATGCCGCCAGTGTCGGGCTGATCGGCGGGCTGGAGCTTGTGGCCGACCGCAAGACCAGGGCCAGCTTCGCCCAAAGCGCCAAGGTCGGCCCCACCTGCGGCCGCTTCTGCATGGAAGAAGGGCTGGTCGTGCGCCCGCTCCTCAATGACCGCATGGCGGTCTGCCCGCCGCTGATCATCAGCGAGGCGGAAATCCATGAGCTGTTCGATAGGTTCGAGCGGGGGCTCGCCAAGACACGCGATTGGGCGAAACGCGAAAAGCTAGTTGGCTAGCGCCAGGGGCGCGACCTTGCGGGCATAAACCAGTGCTTCGCCCTGCCAGACTTCCAGTCGTTCGGCCTTGGGCGCCTTCATCGCATGGGCCAGGACGCGGGCCTTGCGGACGTCATCGCATTCCGCCGAAAAGGCGTGCGCGAGATAGCCGTCACCGTCGAGATAGCGAATATCATAGGCGGGCATGTTGCTCTCCGTAACTCTTCCCCGCTTTTGCGGCAAAACCTTCTGATGAGGCTTTGGTAGTCGCGCCGCTATTGACTGCTTTGCAAGACGGGGACGCAAAAGTCGAGTGACGTTTCAGTAAAATTCCATCGTAAATTTCCGGAACGGCACCATTCGCCAAGCGTTACCGCGATTGCGCCGGGAATTTCAACTTTTGTTGCAAGGAGAATCATCATGTCCGCACCGTTCACGCTCGCGCCACTGCCTTACGCGCAGGATGCGCTGGATCCCGTCATTTCCGGCAAGACCGTCTCCTTTCACTATGGCAAGCACCACCAGGCCTATGTGGACATGCTCAACAAGCTGGTGGAAGGAACAAAATTTTCCGGCATGAAGCTTGAAAAGATCGTCCAGGTGACAGGGCATGCGACGGAGGCGAAGGAAAAGAAAATCTTCAACAACGCCGCGCAGGTCTGGAATCACGATTTCTACTGGCGCAGCCTCACCCCCGCCCGCACCGAGCTGTCGGGCAAGCTCGCCTCGGCCATCACGCGCGACTTTGGTTCCACCGCCGAACTGACCGCCAAGCTGGCCGAGGCCGGCAAGGAACAGTTCGGCTCGGGCTGGGCCTGGCTGGTGTCGAAGGGCGGCAAGCTGTCGATCGAAAAGACCGGCAATGCCGCGACGCCGATGGCCGAAGGCGTCAATTGCCTGCTCACGATCGATGTCTGGGAACACGCCTATTACCTGGACTACCAGAATGCGCGGCCCAAATATCTGGAAGCGGTGCTGGACCGGCTATTGAACTGGGAATTCGCGGCGGAAAATCTGGAGAAAGAAGGCCAGGCGGTTCGCGCCGCTGCCGAATAGCGTCGGTGCAACCTCCCCCTTTTTGCGCGAAGCGCATCAAAGGGGAGATGCCGTAGCTGGCCAGGCGCGAAGCGCCGCCCGGCGCACTTCGTGCGCCAATTAAAAAATAGGGGCGCGACGCGCCCCGGGGCCAGCGAAGGCAGAGGGGGTTCAATAAAAGAAGGCCTCCCCTATTCAAGGGGGAGGCCATTCTTATTGCAGTGCACGCAAACTTTTGACGTTGACGCGCACGGAGGCCGGGCGCATGCTTTTTTCACATAAAGGGTCGTGCAGCCTGGTGGAGCGGGCATGCAAGGACCAAGGGAGAAACGCATTCCGCCGGGGGGAGAGGGATGACGCGTACTTTCACCATTCGACAATTGACCAAGGAATTCGGGGTTACGGCCCGGGCGCTGCGTTTTTACGAGGAAGAGCAATTGATCGCGCCGGCGCGGCGGGGCCAGACCAGGCTCTACAGCACCCGTGATCGGGCCCGCATCATGCTGATCCTGCGCGGACGGCGCGTCGGTTTCAGCCTGGCCGAACTGCGCGAACTGCTGGACCTGTATGAGGGTCCGGGCGGTAACGCGACGCAGATGGTCGAGGCGCGGCGCAAATTCCAGGAACGCATTGCGGTGTTGGAGCGCCAGAAGATCGATATCGAGCAATCGCTGAGCGAATTGCGCGACGGCATCCAGAGCATCGACACGGCGCTGAGCAGCCAGTCGGCCGCCTAAATGCTTTAGACCTACGTGCTTTAGAGAAGCACGGCATCGGGCGGCAGCTTGCCCTTTTCGACCTGGACTTTCCTGGCGGCGCGAATGCGGCGTTCCTCGCCGGTCCAGACCGGGCGCGCCTTGGCGCGGCGGTCGGGCCCGAAAAATTCCGGCGCCTTGATGAAGGGGCGCGGATTGACGAGCGCCGCTTCCAGCTTGGTCATCACGGTTTTGGGGCTGATCGGGCAGGTCAGGAAGTCGGTTGCGCCCATGTCGCGGGCGACTTCCACATCGCTGCGGCGGGCCTGCTCCTGGAAGACGAAGACCGGCACCATGGGATTGAGCACGCCGGCGCGGCGGCGCACCGCCACGGCGAATGTCATGTCATCGACCAATTCGCAATTGTCCGCGGCATAGACGGCATCGAAATTCTCCATGGTGAGGAGATCGAGCGCCTTGCGCACACTGTCGATGAAAAGAATATTGGTGACGCCGGCCAGCGACAGCACCGAACGCAACGTCTGGGTGCTGTGGGTCTTGCCCGACACCAGCAGCACGCGCAGTTGCGCGAATTCCGACCGTTCCATACCCAAGCCCCATCTCTTGCCGTTCGCTCCGGCTTTGGCCGGATATGTTGTTATTCCGCCGATTTAACGCCATTTCCCCTTAATCCACGGTAAAACAACCCCATGACCCGAATTGGAACTCTGACCCTTTTGCTTCTGCCGCTGCTGGCCGGTTGCGCCCTGTTTGAAAGCAAAGCCACCCGCGCCATGCGGGCCACGCCGGAATACCGCGCCGGCTAT
>DATEEB010000093.1:0-6665 GCA_035281345.1 Rhizomicrobium sp.
GATCTTGTTGACCGCCACGATCATCGGCACGCCCGCCGCCTTGGCATGGGCGATCGCCTCGACCGTCTGGGGCATCACGCCGTCATCGGCGGCCACCACCAGAATGACCAGATCGGTCACCTTGGCGCCGCGCGCGCGCATTTGGGTAAAGGCGGCATGGCCCGGCGTGTCCAGGAAGGTGATCTTCTGGCCCGATTTGAGCTGCACCTGATAGGCGCCGATATGCTGGGTGATGCCGCCGGCTTCGCCCGAAACCACGTCGGTCTTGCGCAGCGCATCCAGCAGCGAGGTCTTGCCATGGTCGACATGGCCCATGACCGTCACAACTGGGGGGCGCGCTTCCAGCTTGGCGTCGTCGTCCTTGGCGCCGACCAAGCCTTCCAACACATCGCTTTCGGCCACGCGCTTGACCACATGGCCATACTCGGTCGCCACCAGTTCGGCGGTGTCGGCGTCAATAATATCGTTGGGCGTCGCCATCATCCCGTTCTTCATCAACACTTTGATGACGTCCACGGTGCGCCGCGCCATGCGGTTGGCCAGATCGGCAACCGTAATGGTTTCCGGAACAATGATGTCACGCGGACCCGCGGGCCCGGCCGGCTGTTGCTGATGGCCCTTGTTCACGCGCTGCAGATGACGCTTGTAGGAAGCGACCGAACGCACGCGCTCATCATCGTCGGACAAGGCGCGGGTGACGGTCAGCTTGCCGCGGCGGCGTTCGCCTTCGGCCTTTTTGGGCGCGGGCGCCTTGGCTGGAACCAGCTTGCCACCAATCTTCTTGGAGCCGCCCTCTTCCTCTTCTTCATTCTCCAGACGGCGGCGCGGCGCGTCCGTGGCGGGCGCCTCACCAGGCTTGGGCGCCTCGAAACGGCGGGCGGCTTCCTGCTCGGCGCGTTTCTTGGCCAGCTCGTCGGCGATCTTGCGCGTCTCTTCTTCGGCTTTGCGCTTTTCGGCGGCGGCGCGTTCGGCGCGCAATTGCTCTTCCTCGCGCGCCCGGCGCTCGGCTTCCTGCTCGGCCATGCGGCGGGCTTCGGTGTCCGACACCCGGGCATCGGCCAGGGCGGCGGCGCGGCGCGCCTTTTCCTCATCCGAAAGCTGGCGCAGCACCACACCGCGCGGCGGCGCGGCAGCGGGCGCCTTGGCTTCGGCGGGCTTGGCGGCAGGTGTTTCCGCAGGCTTCTCTGCGGCTTTGACGGGCTTGGCGGCGGACGCGGGCGGGGTGGCGGAACGTTTCTTCTCCACCACCACGGCCTTGGTGCGGCCATGGCTGAAGCTTTGCTTGACGGTGGAGGTTTCCGTCTTCTTCAGCGACAGCGTTTTGGCCGGGCGCTTGGTTTCGTCGGTATCGCTCATGAATCTCTTTCAATTCCAGGACGGCGTGCAGCACGGAACCCTGAAAGGCGCTCCGCATCAAAGCTCAGACGTTCCGCAAGGCCGCCCGGCTGGACGGCGGCATGTACCACATTCTCGCGTCCCAGCGCCAAGCCCAATTCGGCACTGGTCAAATTTTCGATAACCGCACAGTTCAATTCCAGCCGATGCGCGGCGGCGTACAATTTGCGCTTGCCGTCGGATGCGCCGTCAAAGGCTTCGATCAGCGCCTTTGGCGGCTTGGGGCTTTCCAGCGCGCGCAAGACATTGTCAAAGCCCAGCACCAACGCACCGGATCGCCGCGCGATCCCAAGATCACCCAGCATCCGCGACACCAGCGCTTTTTCCGCGCGCGCGGCGAGGTCGGAAGACGCCGTGACCTGCTGCTTGGCGGCGCGGGAGAAAAGTTTTTTCTCCACCGCCTTGTTGACAGCCTCCGCGCTGGCTTCCACCCAAAGCCCGCGGCCCGGCAGCTTGCCGGCCGCGTCGGGAACGACATTGCCGTCTGGGTCGGCGACAAACCGCAGAAGACGGCTGTCGGGCATGACCGTGCCCGACACGATGTCACGGCGTTCGCGCGCACCATCGCCCGTCTCATCCATTTTGTGCGCCACTTCCATCATCAGGCTTCGGTCTGCTCCTCGCCTTCAACGGCTTCGGCTGGCTCTTCCGCCGGCTCTTCGACCCAGCCGATCTTGACGCGCGCCTTCATGACGATGGCGTTGGCGTCGTCGCTGGAAAGATTGAACCCGTCCAAGGCGCCCGGAACGCGCACGCGTTCCTTGTCCTTGCTGGTTTCGTAATAGCCGATCAAATCGTCAGTGGCGCAGCCCGCCAGATCTTCCAGCGTCTTGATCTGGTGTTCGCCCAGGGCGACCGCCATGGCGGCGGTAACACCCTCGACCTCCAGCACGTCATCGGTCACGCCCAAGGCCAGACGCTTATCGTCCATCTCCTTGTTGCGGGCTTCGATGAACTCCAGCGCCCGGCTTTGCAGTTCCTGTGCGGTTTCCTCGTCGAACGCCTCGATCTGGGCCAACTCGTTCAGCTCGACATAAGCGACGTCTTCGATGGTTGCGAAGCCTTCCGAGGCGAGCAGTTGGGCCACCGTCTCGTCCACATCCAGCGATTCCATGAACAAAGCGGTGCGCTGGGCGAATTCCTTCTGGCGGCGTTCCGATTCCTCGGCTTCGGTCAGGATGTCGATCTGCCAGCCGGTGAGCTGGGATGCCAGGCGCACATTCTGGCCACGGCGGCCGATGCCCAGACTGAGCTGTTCGTCCGGCACCACCACTTCGACGCGGTGGGTATCTTCGTCCAGCACCACCTTGGTGACTTCCGCGGGGGCCAGCGCATTGACGATGAAGGTCGCTGGATCGCCGTTCCACGGAATGATGTCGATGCGCTCGCCTTGCAGCTCCTGCACCACGGCTTGGACGCGCACGCCGCGCATGCCGACGCAAGCGCCCACCGGATCGATCGAGGAATCCTTGCTGATCACCGCGATCTTGGCGCGGGAACCGGGATCGCGCGCCACCGCGCGAATCTCGATCACGCCGTCATAAATTTCCGGCACTTCCTGGGCGAACAGGCGCACCATGAACTGGGGATGGCTGCGCGACAGGAAAATCTGAGGCCCGCGGGCCTCGCGGCGCACGTCATAGATATAGGCGCGGATGCGGTCGCCGGCGCGGAAGGATTCGCGCGGAATCATCTCGTCGCGGCGCACCACCCCTTCGGCCTTGCCCAAATCCACGACGACCGAGCCGAATTCGCTGCGCTTGACCACGCCATGCACGACTTCGCCGATGCGGTCTTTATACTCGTCGAATTGACGTTCGCGCTCGGCGTCGCGCACCTTTTGCACGATCACCTGCTTGGCGTTCTGCGCGTTGATGCGGTTGAAATCCACGGGCGGCAGGGTTTCAGCGATGATGTCGCCGATCTGGGCATCGGGATTGCGGCGGCGCGCATCGGCCAGCGCAATCTCGGTCTTGTCGTTCTCGACCATCTCAACAACATGCAGATAGCGCGATACGTGAGTCTCGCCGGTTTTGGGGTCGATATCGACTTTGATGTCGTTCTCGGTGCCGTAATGGGCCTTGGCGGCGCGCTGCATCGCCTCTTCCATCGCGGTCAGGACCACCTGTTTGTCGATGGACTTGTCGCGCGCGACGGCGTCGGCGATCTGCAGAAGTTCGAGCCGGTTGGCGGCTACGGTGGATGCCATTTTACTTCTCCTGTTGCGCTATGGTGCGCGTCTTCATGTCTTGGTTGATGAGTTTGTCGGTGAGCACAAGTTTGGCGTTGGCGATGGCGCGAAACGGAAAACGGATGTCGCTATTGTCGGCGCGAATTATGACGTCCGAGCCATCCAGCCCCAGCAGCGTGCCGCGGAACCGCCTGCGGTCCCTCTTCTTATCGTCCTGGGTTTCGCAGGCGCTCTGGACCGGCGCGTTGAGTTCGATCTTGGCCTCATGGCCGGACCAGCGCACAAAATCCATCGGCCGGGTCAAAGGGCGGTCGATACCGGGCGAAGACACCTCGATCTCATAGTCGCCTTCGATCGGATCCTGCCCCTCGATGAAATCCAGCAAGGCATGGGACAGGGCGGCGCAGCCTTCCACATCCATGCTGCCGTCGGGACGTTCGGCCATCACCTGCAGCGTCTTGCTGGCCCCGCCCATCAGGCGCAGGCGCACCAGCCTGAACCCCGCCTTTTCAATGACGGGCTCAAAGATCGGCTCCAAATGCGACGCGGCGGCCACGGCCATGCTTTTCTTTCAATGGTCACCCGGGCAGCCGGGTGACAAAGCCTTTTGCCCGCAGCGGCCCTTCTAAGGCCGCCACACAACCTACTCTTGTTGTTTGGGATGGCGGCTATTTACGCCCGGCAGGGCCCAATATCAAGGCTGGCTCAATGTTTGTGGGGGGCGATGCCGACGCTGACCTCGCCGCTGGCCACGGCCTCGTCGATTTTTTTCTGGCGCGCCACCTGTTCCTGGCGGATTTTTTCTTTTTCCTGCTGCGCCTGGGCTCGCTCCAGCTTTTCGAACGGCGAGGGGGAAAATAGTATGAGAATCAATGCGGTGGTGATAAGCGCGGCGATCACCACCACCCCCAGATCACCCCAGGCGGTCCCGAAAATTTGAGGCTTTTCTTCGCTCATGGCGCTTCTTACCCCGCCGGCGCCTGAAATGCGAAGGCTGGCTGGCGGCGCACAAATCGCAGGAAGGCCGGGGGGCCTTTGATGGCCTTGGTTTCATAGCGGGTGGGCGGCCAATCGGCGGGGCGGCTTTTCCAATCCGAGGGACCTTGGGCCAGCCAATCAAAGGCGGGATGGGCCATCAGCCGTTCCAGGGCATAGGGCAGGTATGATTTGTCGTCGGTGGCAAAGCGCAGCTCCGCGCCGGGTTTGAGCACCCGGGCCAGCTGGTCCAGCATTTCGGTCTGCAGAAAACGGCGTTTGTGATGCCGGGTTTTGGGCCAGGGATCGGGAAACAATAGAAAGAAGCGGCCCAGGCTGTGATCTGGCAGCGCCTCGATGATGTCCCGCCCGTCCCCTTCATGAATTCGAACAGTGTTCAATGGATTTTCTTCTAGCTTTGTCAAAAGCTTGGCGACGCCCATCTCATAGGGCTCGGCCCCGATCAGGCCGACATCGGGATGATGCTGAGCTTGCCAGATCAGGTGTTCTCCAGCGCCAAAACCGACCTCCAGCCAGATATGACGAACACTGTTCGGAAACTGTTCGAGGGGGCTTTCAGTCACCCGATAGGCAAGCTCGCCTAACAGTGTTCGCCGCAGGCCCGCCTGCCGTTCAGACAGTTTCG
Source organism: Rhizomicrobium sp. (assembly GCA_035281345.1). Classification (GTDB taxonomy): domain Bacteria; phylum Pseudomonadota; class Alphaproteobacteria; order Micropepsales; family Micropepsaceae; genus Rhizomicrobium. Next base: position 5,208 of record DATEEB010000093.1, read on the forward strand.
GGCCTTTCCGGCGACCGTAAAGCTTCCGGCGGTGACGATCCGGGTGATCGGGCTCAGCCAAGCGCTGCTTTGATCTGATCCGCTAGGTCGGTCTTCTCCCAGGAAAACCCACCCTCGCTGTCCGGTTCGCGGCCAAAATGGCCGTACGCGGCGGTGCGGGCGAAGATCGGCTTGTTGAGATCCAGATGCTGGCGGATGCCGCGCGGCTTGAGGTTCATCAGCTGCGGCAGGATCAGTTCCAGCTTGGCCTCGTCCACTTTGCCGGTGCCGTGGGTGTCGACATAGACGCTAAGCGGCTCGGCCACGCCGATGGCGTAGGCGAGCTGGATGGTGCAGCGGTCCGCCAAGCCCGAAGCCACGACATTCTTGGCCAGATAGCGCGCCGCATAAGCCGCCGAGCGGTCCACCTTGGTGGAGTCCTTGCCCGAGAAGGCGCCGCCGCCATGCGGCGCCGCACCGCCATAGGTGTCCACGATGATCTTGCGCCCGGTCAGGCCGCAGTCGCCGTCCGGTCCGCCGATCACAAAAGAGCCGGTGGGATTGATGTGCCACACGGTCTTTTCGTTGATCCATTCGCCCGGCAGCGCCTTACGGATATAGGGTTCGACGATCTTGCGGATATCGGCGCTGGTCTGGGATTCATGGGCGTGCTGGGTGGAGAGCACGATCTGAGTCGCTTCCACCGGCTTGCCGCCGGCATAGCGCAAAGTGACTTGCGATTTGGCGTCGGGCAGCAAGCTCGGCTCCTGGCCGCCATGACGCGCATCGGCCAGCAATTTGAGGATTTTGTGGCTGTAATAGAGCGGCGCCGGCATCAGGGCCGGAGTTTCGCGGCAGGCATAGCCGAACATGATGCCCTGGTCGCCCGCGCCTTCGTCCTTGTTGCCGCTGGCGTCCACGCCCTGGGCGATATGCGCCGACTGGGCATGCAGCAAAACCTCGACCTGGGCATTCTTCCAGTGAAAGCCGTCCTGCTCATAGCCGATGTCCTTGATCGCCTGGCGGGCGACATCTTCCACCATACCGGCGCCGACGCGCTTGGGACCGCGGGTCTCGCCCGCGATCACCACCCGGTTGGTGGTGCAAAGGGTCTCGCAGGCGGCGCGGATGTCCCAGGGGCTCATGCCTTCCTTGGGGCCTTCGCGGAAGAACAGATCCACCACCTCATCCGAAATGCGGTCGCTCACCTTGTCGGGATGGCCCTCGGAAACACTTTCGGAAGTGAACAGATAATCGGAACGCGCCATGGGGACCTTAGCCTTTTTGGAAGGCGCACTCTTTACAGGGTTTGGCGGGGGGGTCAACAGGATATGTCAAATATGACATATCCTAGGCCGCGGCGGGGATTCACGGGGAACCTGAGGGCTGCTATACAGCCTAAAATCCTTGGGAATCCGCATGCGCACCGCCACCGTTGAACGCAAGACCCGGGAAACCGAAATCTCGGTCTCCCTCGAC
>DATEEB010000094.1:0-13992 GCA_035281345.1 Rhizomicrobium sp.
CATGCTGGTCTATATCCGCCGACAGAACCGCGAACAGGTTGCCGTCGGGCGTGCCCTTCATCTTGGGCGTGAACTGGGTGCGGATACGCGCCAGGCCGGCTTCGTCATTGGCGAGCGAATAGGCCACGGCGGCGCGCAGCAACTGGCTGCGCTCGGTGATGGTCAGCGGCACCGGGTCGTTCCAGCGCGCGCCCAGCAGTTCTTCCGCCTTTTGTCCGGCGACGGCCCAATTGCCGGCTTCCCAATAAATATCGGCGCGCAGCCGCTTGACGTCATCGCTTTGATCAACCGCAATCAGGTCCAGCGCATTGTCCCATTGCTTGAGGGCTGCAAAGGCGCGTGCTTGCAGCAACAGGCGCTGATGCATTTCGTCTTCCGGCAGGCCGGTGATCTGAGAATCGCGGATGGCCGCCACCGCCTCGTCGGCCCTATGGTCCATCAGATACACGGCGGCCAGGCGGGTTGCGACCTGGGCCTTGGCGATACCGTCCAGACGCTTGTCCACCTGATAGGCCAGCAGATTCGCCGCCGGGCCCAGCAGATCCACCGCCACCAGGCGGTCGGCCATGCGCCGGATCATATCGTCGCCGTCGGGTCCGATCGGGGTCAGATCGAGATTGTCATAGAACAGCGCCAAGGCATCCACCGGCTTCATCTTGTCGGCGCCGCCCTTCAGGAACAGATTGACGAAAGCGCCGCGCATATCGTCTTGCGCCACGCGGGCCGCATTCGCGCCGTTGAAATTCTGGGTGGCGACCCGAAGCGTCTTCAGGCCTTCGCGCCATTTGCCGCCATCGAAATACAGCGACGCCAGCTTGCGCAGGGTTCTCAGTTCCAAACCATCGCCGCGCCAACGGAAGCGCAGCCTTTCCAATTGCTCGATGGCTTGAGGGCGGGTCACGGCGCCCGCGTTCAAGGCCGCGATGGTGTGGTGGAAGATGGCCTGCGACGCCAATCGTTCGTCGCCGCCTTTTTGCACGGTCGCGAAATGCTTGGCGGCGTCGGTATAACGGTTTTGCGCGGCCAGAACACGCGCTTGAATCAGCTGGGCGGCGAGCGCCTGTTTCTCATCCAGCGCCTTGGGCATGCGGTTCAACGCGGCGTCCGCCAGATCCAGCCGGCCCAGTCCCAAGGCGGACTCGGCATCGGCCAGGGTCGCGGCGGCGCGCCAGGCGTCGGAATAACGGTTCATCACCGGTCCCGCCTGTTCCAGATGGGCGTGGGCGCTCTTCCAATCCTCCAGGCGGGCTTCGATCAAGCCGCGCCAGAAGGCGGCATGACGGTCGGCATCGAAGCCCGGCCCGGCCAAATCATTGTGCGCATCGCGATAGCGGCCCATCATATAATTGGCCACCGCACGCATGGTCACAAGCTGCGCATCGCCGGCCAGAGCGGGGTCATTGGCTTGCATCAGATTGAGCAGGCCCAAGGACTCGGCGGCAAAGCCATTGGCGAGATAAAAGCGGGCCAGGGTCAGTCGCGCGGCGCCGGACTTGCGGCGGTCGGCCTGCGCCACGATCTGGGTCAGTTTGCGTTCGGTGGCCAGGAAGCTGCCGGCGCTGGCCTGGCCCCATTTGGCGAAATTCATGTAAGAAGGACCGTCACCGGATTTGGCAAGGGCCGACGGGCTTTGCGCCACCGGCATCTGGGGCGGCGTTAAGGCCAGGCCTGACGGCCGCGCGATGGAAACCCGCGCATTGCCCACATCCACTTGCAGATCGTCGGCAAAGGGGGTGATCACCAAACCGCTGGCGCTGGGCAGGGCGGCGAAATCGGCGAAATAACGGATATTGGGAATGCCGCGGCCCGGCTGCGCGGGAATAACGGTCAGAAGATCGCCGCTCGCGGGATCCATCAACTGGAAGGCATGATCGGCAGCCGGCAGCAAGGTGGACAAGGATGCGCGGCGCGGATCGGATTGATTGCGGGCAAAACCGATTGTCACCGGCACGGGCGCAACACTGGCCGCGATCTCCACCTCCAAATCGGGACCCAGGCCGCGCGCGCCGATTTCGGCGGGGGCTTTCAAGGTGATGCGCAGAATGCCCAATCCGTTGCTGGATACCGCTTCTATGCCGGCCGCGAAGTCGCCCAAGGACGCCTTCAGGTTGCGGGCGTCAAAATTGGGCGCATTCTCCAAGACCACCCAGGCGGTCAGGCCGCGCACGAACACCGCGCTGGCGCGCCCGCCGGCACCCTTGAAGGTAATGACCACGCCATCGCGGGTGCGCTTGGCATCGGCCACCGGAATGGTCTCGGCAGGCGTGACCTCGGCCGTTTGCGCCGGCGGCGCATGGGGTTGCGGCGCAGGCTTGGCGTCTTCGTGTTTGGCTTCGGTTTTGGTGTCGTGTTTCGGCTCTGGCTGGGCTTGCGCGGCTTTGGGCTCGGCTTTGCTTTTATCCGGTGCCGCCAGTTTTGCGGCGACTTGCGCGATGGCTTGGGCTTGCGCGGCGCTGGGCTTGGCAGCCACAGGTTTGGCCGCAGCTTCCATTTTCTTGACGGTAGGCTTGGCCGTGCCGGGCGGGGTATAGGCGGCACCGTCCGTTTTGGGCGCCAGGATGTCCAGCACCACATGGCTGCCATCCTTGAAATCATGATAACCGGAATCGGAATCGGTCTCGAATTCAAAGACGGTGGAAGCGCCCTCGATACGCCAGGCCGCGTTCTTTACCCAAGGCGGGGAAAAACGCGCCAAGGCCGAGACATCGGCGCGCGCCAGGGTGTTGAAGCGGACGGTCATCTTTCCCGCGCCGGGAAACACTTGATAGGAAACGTCCTTGGGCCAATCGAACACCAGGCGGGTGAATTTCTCATAGGCGCCGGTACGCAGCTTGATCTGGGGCAGGGATGCGACATCCACCGGCTTGGCGGCGGGTTTGGGCGGCGCCACTAGGTCGGGCATGGTGCCGGTGAAATGTGCGTCCGCGATATCCACCACGGCGCGTCCGCCGATCTGGCTGACATGCAGCTTGACGGGTTGGTTCAGGGTGAAGCGCAGCGTCTTGCCGTCGGCATCGGCATGGCCGCCGGTGATAAAGCGCGGCATGGCGGCGGCGACGGCGGTGGGATCTAAGCTTGTCTTGCCGTCAAAGCTGATGGCCAGCACGCCGCCGGTGGTGGTGGCGCTGATTTTGGATGTGGTGCTGAACGACAGGCGGCCATAGCCATCCTGCATCGCGCCCGACACGCTGTCCGCCGCCCAAGCGGGGACGCTGGCGCAAAGCGCCAACACCAACCCCAATCTTTGCGCGGTACGGATCACGCGGTCCTTCAACTCTCGATCACTTCATTTTGGCGGGGATGGCGTTAACCTCCGGTTAAGCCTGTTTGCCGCCAAGCTCCGGCCGTCTCTTACTAACCCTTTGGTTCTACTGGTGTTTGTTGGACAGGTGCGGCGGCGGGGGCGGCAGCGGCCTGAGTCCCCGGCGCAGCGGGAGCGGGCGCGGGCGGCATGGTCGCCCCGGGCGGCGCCGCAACGGGCGTAGTTTGCGGCAATGCCAAGGTGTTGGCCAGCTTCACCGTCAAAGCCTTGGCGGCGTCGGAATTCATGTTGGCCAGGACCAGCGCCAGGATGTCGGACTTCATGTCATGGGCCACCGGCACCAGCACGTCATCGGGCAGGTTGTTGAAGATGCGCGCCGCATCCTTGGCCTTCATGGTGGAATAGGTCTTCACCAGCGAAGCAAGCTGGGCCTTTTGGGCGTCGTCGCGCTGAACCAGAAGGGCGTTGATCTGGGCTTGAAGCTGCTTGAGCTGGGCGATCTTGGCATCGACGCGCGCTTCGGCGGCGGCGATCATGTTGGCGTGCAGGGTGAGCTGGGAATCGCGCGTATCCAATTCGCGGCGGCGCTTGGTAAGGCTGTTCACAACATCCACTTCACTGGCGCTGGCGACTTGGTCGTCTTCACCGCCGGCATAGTCCTTGTTGGAGGGAACCGGATCGTTGGTGATGGCGGTGCTGCCATGGCCACCGGCCTCGGCATAGGCGCTGTGCACCAGATTGGTGGTCTTCAGCACCAGGACGACGGCGCCCAGCGCAACCACGCCGGGCAGCAAGCGGAGCAGACGCGGCTTCATTGCGCGGCCCTTTCCAGGCGGCTGAGAATGGAGGTGGAAGGCAGAGGCATGTCGGGAATTTCGCGGGCCACACGTGGAGCGCTGGCTGCGCCTTCCATGCGCTGGGCGATACGTTCGCCCGATGCGGTCAACACGGAAAGCTCGTCAATATGCAGGCGGGCGCGCTTCAGACGCTCGTCCAAGGTGTGGGCGGCTTCGCCGGCTGCCGCCTTGAGGGCGCGCAAGGATGCGCCCGCGCCCGAGATCGCCATATTGAGTTCGCCGATGGTGCGCGACAGGCCTTCCTGGCCCTTGCGCACGGCCGCCAGGCGGCGTTCCAGGATCACGCAATAGCAAAGCGTGCAGGCCAGCAGCGCTTGCAGCGCCAATTCCAGATAGAAAGTCAGGTCGGTGGGAATGGTCACGGCGATGTCTCTCTTCTAAAATTATAAAGCTCGCGATGCGTCGGTGCGCTCGATGGCGTCATCCACGCGCACGGCGACAGAGGAGCCGACCCGGCCCATCCGTCCGGTCAACAACGGCACGCCCCGGCAACGCAATTCGATTTTGGAATCGGGACCGGCGCTCAGCATCATGGTCTGGCCGACTTCCAGGTTCATGACCTGATGCAGCGGCATGGTCTGTTCGTCCAGAATGGCTTCGATGTCGACGCGGGTGGACCACAATTCGGTCGCCAAATGGCTTTCCCAAATGGAGTCGCGGCCGAATTTTTCGCCCATGAATTGCTGCAGGAGCAGTTTGCGGATGGGTTCCAGAGTCGCATAGGGAAGCAGCAATTCCGTGCGGCCGCCGCGGTCTTCCATGTCGATGCGCAGCTTGACCAGAATGGCGGCATTGGCGGGGCGCGCAATGGCGGCGAAGCGCGGATTGGTTTCCAGGCGGTCCAGGGTGAAATTGACCGGCGCCAGGGGTTCGAAGGCGGCGCACATGTCCTGCATGATCACTTCGATCATGCGCTGAACCAAGGTACGTTCGATGGTGGTGTAGGGACGGCCCTCGATGCGCATGGCCGATGAACCGCGGCGGCCGCCCAATAGCACGTCCACGATGGAATAGATCAGGTTGGAATCGACGGTGAAAAGTCCGTAATTGTCCAGCTCTTCGGCGTGGAACACCGCCAGGATCGCCGGCAGGGGAATGGAGTTGAGATAGTCGCCGAAACGGATCGAGGTGATCGAATCCAGGCTGACTTCCACATTGTCCGAGGTGAAGTTGCGAAGGCTGGTGGTCATCAACCGCACCAGGCGGTCGAAGACGATTTCCAGCATCGGCAGGCGCTCATAGGACACCAGCGCCGAATTGATAATGGCGCGGACGCCCGATTTGTCCTGGACCTGTTCGGAATTGACGTCAAAGCCCAGAAGGGAATCGATTTCCTCCTGGTTCAGGATGCGCTCAGCGCCGCCGGAACCGTCCGACGGCGTGTCGAAGGTCGCCGCCGCGCTGGGGGCGGCGTCTTCGGTCGGGGCAGCGGGAGTTTCATCAGCCATCGTCGTTGATCCTTGAATCGGTCTACTGGACGATCATTTCTTTGAGCAGAACGTCGCGAACCTTATAGGGCGCCGCCGCCACATTGACCCGGCGCAGCAATTCTTCCTTCAGGCGCAGAACGCCGGCCGAACCTTTGAGGTCGTCCAGGCGCAATTCGCGCAAATAGGCCTGAAACTGATCGGTAATGCGCGGCATCAGCGGCTCCAGCGCGGCCTTTTGCTCTTCATCTTCCAATTCCAGCGAAACGCCCAGCTTGAGATAAGCGGGGGTGCCGTCATTGCTCTGGATATTGACCAGAATGTCCTGCATGTCGCTGAAAGCGACCTTGGGCGGGGTCAGCGGTTCTTCCACATGGGCCGCTTCGGCGCCATGCTCTTCGGGGGCCTTCAAGAGAAAGAAGTAAGCGCCCGTGCCGCCGCCGCCCAGAAGCAGCAACAGCACCGGGGCGCCGATCATCAGCACCTTTTTGCTCTTGAGCATGCCGAGAATCTTGCCAAGACCTTTCTTGGGCGCAGCGTCTGCGCCCTCCGGGCCGCCTTCCGGCTTTTCGCCTTCGGCTCCGCCATCGGCTTCCACAGCTTTGTCTTTCTTCGCCATAGGGAAGGTCTCGGTATTTCTTTTTGCGGGGCCACCCTATGCAAACGTGGTTAAGGAGTGGTTCAAATTGCCGGGTGTGGCGTCAAAGGCCCGGCAAGTTTTTCCGCCCGATCCGCGCCCTGCTCAAAAAGACCAATAAAATCGGGGATTTTTCCCTGGCATGGCGGCTGCACTGCGTTAGCCCGACGGACCAGAAAGGATCCGGTAGGTGCCATGGATAATTCACTTCTCGTTAGTCTTTCGCATCAGCTCGCCTCTCACCGGGCGATGGACGTGATCGCGAACAACATCGCCAACGCGTCCACGCCGGGGTTCAAGCGCGAAGCGGCGAAATTCGAAGAGTTCGTCACCATGATGCAGCCTGCCGAGGGTCAGGTCGGCCCGCAAAGCGTCAGCTTCGTCAAGGATGCCGGCATCATGCGCGATTCCAGCCAAGGCAATGTCCAACAGACCGGCGCCACTTACGATATCGCCATCGCCGGCGCGGGCTATTTCGCGATCCAGACTCCCCAGGGCCTGCGCTATACCCGCGACGGCCATTTCTCGCTCGATGGCAATGGCAATCTGGTGACCAGCCAGGGCCATCAAGTTCAAGGCGACGGCGGCGCTATTCTTATCACCCCCACCGACGGCGAGATCAGCATCGCCCCCGACGGCACCATTTCCAGCGTGGTCAACGGCGTGGGCAATCAGCTGGGCAAATTGAAGATCGTGGATTTCGCCGACAGCGCCGCCATGATCAAGCAAGGCGGAAATCTGTATGTCACCGAACAGGCGCCGACCGCGCCGGCCCTCGTCAATCTCCGGCAGGGTGCGTTGGAAGCGTCCAACGTTCAGCCGGTGATCGAAATCAGCCATATGATCGAGGTGATGCGGGCCTACGAAGCGACCGCCGCCTTGAGCAAATCCCAAGAAGACATGATGCGCCAGGCTATCGAAAAGCTTGGCCAGATGCCCGTTTAAGGAGACACGATAATGCGCGCCCTTTCCATCGCCTCGACCGGCATGCTGGCTCAGCAGACCAATGTGGAAGTTATCGCCAACAATCTGGCGAATATGAACACCACGGCCTTCAAGCAGCAGCGCGCCGAATTCGCCGATCTGCTGTATCAGAACATCCAGACGCCGGGATCGCAGACCTCGGACCAGGGTACCTATGCGCCCAACGGCATCCAGCTGGGCGCCGGTGTGCGCACCGCCGCGGTCTATCGGATCACCACTCAGGGCGATCTGAAGTCCACCGGCAACCCCTATGACGTCGCCATCCAGGGCGCGGGTTTTTTCCGCGTCCAGCAGGCTGACGGCACCGACGGCTATACCCGCTCGGGTAACTTCTCGCTCAGCCCCCAAGGGCAGCTGGTGACCCAGGACGGCTTGGTGGTGCAGCCGGGCATCGCCATCCCGCAGAACACCATTTCGGTGACCATCAACGCTCAGGGCCAGGTCAACGCCTTTGTCGCCGGCAACTCCACGCCGCAGACGGTGGGTCAGCTGGAGCTGACGCGCTTTCCCAACGAAGCCGGTCTGAACGCTATCGGCAACAACCTCTATCTGGAAACGCCCGGTTCAGGCGCCCCTCAGGCCGGCGTGCCCGGTTCCACCGGTTACGGCAACATCCAGCAGGGCTTCCTGGAAACCTCCAACGTCAACTCGGTAGACGAGATCACCGCGCTGATCACCGCCCAGCGCGCCTATGAAATGAACTCCAAGGTGATCTCCGCCGCCGATCAGATGCTCCAGAACACAGCTCGGTTGGGAACATAACATGGCGCGCAAATTCCTGACGATTTTGGGTGTTTTCGCGGTCCTGCCCGCACTGCTCCTGGCCGCCGGTTCCGCTTTTGCCGGCACGGTGCGCATTGTGGTGCCGGCCCACGATATTGCCCGCGGCGATGTAATCAGCGAAAGCGATCTCACCTTCACCACCGTGGACGGTGCCGCCTTGATGTCGGGGGTTCCCACCAAGGTGGACGAGGTCAAGGGCATGCAGACCCGCCGCATGCTGACCGCCGGCCAGCCTTTCCGCGCCGACGATGTGCGCCGCCCGATTGTGATCGCCAAGGGCCAGACCGTGACCATGCAATTTTCGGTTCCGGGCGTCGAATTGACCGCCATGGGCCGCGCCATGAGTGAAGGCGGCATCGGTGACACGGTCACGGTTCAAAATCCGGTCTCCTACCGCATGGTCTCCGCCACCGTCACCGCGCCCGGCACCGTGCGCGCCACCGGGGCCGTCTCTTCGTCCACCAACAAGCTGGCCCGCCGATAGGATCTCCCATGCGCAACCTGTTCCTGAAAATCTCCACCTCGGTCGCGGCCGGCGCCCTGCTGTCGGCTTGCTCGGCTATCGGCCGCATCGAAAATATCGGCGAGGCGCCCAAGCTCGCGGCGATAGGCAATCCCGCCGGCCAGCAGATCGTGGCGGAAATTCCGCGCCCGGCGCCCATCACCCATGTCAACAATTCCTTGTGGCAGCCCGGCGCGCAGAGCTTCTTTCACGATCCTCGCGCGATGCATATCGGCGATGTGATCACCGTGAATGTTTCGGTCGCTGACACCGCCAAGATACAGAACAGCTCCTCGCGCAGCCGCACCAACACCGAAAATGCCGATATGAGCAATCTGTTCGGCTTGGAGAAGGTTCTGCCGAGCATCGGCATGGACCCCACCAGTCTGGTCAAGCTGGGATCCGACAATTCCAATGTCGGCACCGGTTCGATCCAGCGCGCCGAGTCCATCAATATGACGCTGGCCGCCTTGGTCGCTCAGGTTCTGCCCAACGGCAATCTGGTGATTGACGGCCATCAGCAGGTACGGGTGAACAACGAACTGCGCGACCTGCGCTTGTCGGGCATCGTGCGCCGCGAAGACATTACCCAGGACAATACCGTGAACCTGTCGCAGATCGCCGAGGCCCGCGTCATCTATGGCGGCGTCGGTACCGTGAGCGACGTGCAGCAGCCGCGTTACGGTTCGCAGCTGCTCGACATTATTCTGCCGTGGTGAAATCGGCCTGACGATTTCACCCTTAAGAAAAACAACGTCTGAACATAGTGGGGAAAAAGAAGAGCCCGGTTGCAAACCGGGCTCTTTCATTTTCTAAGACTGGCATTTTCCAAGGCTCGCGCTTTAGTCGTCGCGATAAACCTTCTCACGTCTTTCGTGGCGTTCCTGTGCCTCGATGGAAAGGGTGGCGATGGGCCGTGCATCCAGGCGTTTCAAGGAGATCGGCTCGCCGGTTTCCTCGCAAAAACCGTAAGAGCCGTCTTCGATCCGGCGCAGCGCCGCGTCGATCTTGGCGATCAGCTTGCGCTGGCGGTCACGGGTCCGAAGTTCCAACTGGCGCTCGGCTTCGGTCGAGGCGCGGTCGGCGAGATCGGCATGCGGTACGGTCTCGGCCTGAAGATTCTGGATGGTTTCGCGGCTTTCCTTGAGGATTTCCTCTTTCCAGAGGTTGAGCTTGCGGCGGAAATATTCGCGCTGGCGCTCATTCATAAAGGGCTCATTTTCCGACGGGTGGTAGTCGGTGGAGACCTGGGTTCCCATGCATACTCCCTTCGACACGAGGGGCGGCAGACTCAATGGCAGCCGTGCCTCAAGGGCCGGGGTTATAGCGGCGGGGACACCCCTCCCGCAAATGATATTGCGCGGTATCGTCCACAGCGCACAGAAATGGGGCAAACGGTCAAAAGGGCCGGGATTCCGCGCCTTTCCAGGGGCGGCGCTGGCCGCCTTGGAAGGGTCGTAAAACTGTCAGCAAGCCACGACCCGCCCGTCATAAAAAGTTTTTGCCCGCCCGCGAAACTTCGCGCCGCCACGAGTCTTTCCATTCTTTGTCGCGGCGCACAACCGAAGGAGCCCCAGTCATGGACAATAGCCACAATCACCCTGGCCAACCGGACCCCGCCAAAGCCGTTTCCCAATTGAGCGATTCCCTGGCACAGACTGCGGAAAGCCACCGTCTCCTGGCTCAGGGGATGACCGAATTCGCCAAGGATGAAGGCTTGCGTTTTGTGAACCTGCGGCTGGGGCGTAATGGTGCGGCCCTGGACAAATTGCAAAGCTGTCACGGCATCCCCGGCCTGATCGGTGTCCAGCAGGAATGGCTGCGGGATTTTCTGCAGGATTATGCCGGCCAAAGCATGCGCATGATGGGCGCGTTGCGCGGCCTGACTCAGAACGTCATCGTCACCGCGGCGGAGACGGCCTCCGACAATATCGACCGGATGCAAAAACAGGCTGGCGATGCGGTGGATCACACCAGCCAGGCGATACATCAAGCCGGCGAGCAAATGAGCCAAGCGGTGCAGGACAGCGCCAATTATGCGCAGGAACCACTGCATTAGAAAAGTCGCTGCCGCAGAGCGCTAAACGGTTGAACGGACTGGAACGGGACTGCGGCCCCTACGCTGTCCTAGGGCATTCGCGGCGGGGCTCGGCCCTTGGCCGGGCCTCGTACTTTTTTGAAAAGCTGGGTCCCCGCTTTGGCGGGGGCATCGCTACGAAAAAGGCCGGTCCAACGGACCGGCCTTTTTCTTGCGATGGTTGCGGGGACAGGATTTGAACCTGTGACCTTCAGGTTATGAGCCTGACGAGCTACCGGGCTGCTCCACCCCGCGTCATGATCCTGGAAAACGGTCCAGAGGGTGGGGGGATATAGGCTTTTGGCTCTGCCCTGTCCAGCCCTGGTTTTCAGCCCGTTTTTCAACCCCTTAGGGCCATTTCAGGCCGATTTAACCACCCCCTGCTAGAACTGCCCTGGGCGTGTCCAGACGCGTCCTCTTTTTTTGGGCGATATCCATGCGAAGACCGCTTTGTCTCATTCTCCTGCTGATGCCGGCCGCTGCCTTTGCCGCGGATGCCGCGCATACCATTGTGCAAAAGGGCCGCATGTTCCGTCCGAGCGAAATCACCATCGCCAAAGGCGAAAGCCTCACCTTCACCAACGAAGACGATTTCATTCATCAGATCTATGTCCAGGCGCGGGGCTTTGGTTTCGACAGCGAGGAGAAGAACCCGGGCGAGGATATTACCGAAACCTTTACGGCCACCGGCACCTTTGCGGTGCGCTGTCATATTCATCCCAAGATGAAGCTCTTGGTGCACGTCAAATAGCCAAAGCCAGCCTTTGCGGCTCCCAAGACAAGGCTTTAAGCGGCCATAAACCTGGTTCGGGCCAGTATTTCCGCCCCAAAGAGCGGTTCTGCCCCGCAATGGCGAAATATAGCATCGGCGCGAAAATCTTCGGTGCCTTCGTGGCGATGAGTCTTATTCTCGCCGCGCTGGGCGCGGCCGGCTATGGCGTGCTGTCGGCGGCCGGAAATATCGCCGTTACCACCTTTGACGGGCCGTTGATGGCGATTTCCTATGCCCGCGCCGCCCATACCGATTTCACCGAGATGCAGGTCCTGGAACAGCGCTTTGAGCGCGCCGCTCAGAAGGACCGTGCCGCCATCGCCGCGCAATTGGAAGCCTTGGGAGAAATCTTTTCCGGCGATTTGGATGTGGTGGCGGAACGGGCCACCACCGCCGATGTGCGCCAGCTGGTGGCAGAGATCGCGCCGTTGGTGCAACACTGGCGGGGCGTCCGCGATCGGCAAGATCGTGATGTCTTGCACCAGCTGGACGGCGCCATTGATGAAAAATTCGATCGTCTGATCGAGCTGATCACCGATCACAGCTTCGTGGACCGCCGTCAGACCGTGACCAGCATCGCCCGATACAAATGGGCCAGCATCGCGATCACGCTGTTTGCGCTTCTACTATCGGCGGGCATCGCCTTTCTGCTGCGCAGCCGTATTGTGCGTCCGTTGCGTTCCGCCGCCCTGGTGGCCGACCGTATCGCCAAGGGAGAGTTGGAAACATCCATCCCGCCAGGCGGCAAGGATGAAACCGGCGCGCTTCTGAAATCCATGACGGTAATGCAGGACAGTATCCGCGCCGCCATGACGCGCGAAAAGGCGCTCAGGCATTCGGCGGAAAACCGTCTGGCCGATGCGCTGGAAACCAGCCACGAAGGCGTGATGCTGGTCGCACCCGGTGGGCGGATCGCAATGTCGAACGGCATTCTGCGGGATTTTTTTCCCGCCATCGCCGATCAATTAATGCCTGGCATCCAGTTCGACGCCGCGCTGGAGATGATCCAAACCCAGCTCAAGCCCAGCCAGGCAACAAGCGAGGATATCCACGCCTCCGGACATGCCGAGTTGGAATTGGCGGATGGGCGCTGGCTGCGCATGACCGGCAGCGCCACCTCGGAAGGCGGATCGATCATCTTCCTTTCTGACTTTACGGCCATCAAGGAGCGTGAGGAATCCCTGCGCCGCGCCAAGCGCGAAGCCGAGGAGGCCAATGCCTCCAAGAACCGCTTCTTGGCCAACATGAGTCATGAGTTGCGCACGCCTTTGAACGCCATCATCGGTTTCTCGGAAATCATTGCCGGCCAGCGTTTCGGCAATCTGGGCAATCCGCGCTATCTCGACTATTCCCAGGACATTCTGCGCAGCGGCCGGCATTTGCTAGCGGTGATCAACGATGTGCTGGATCTGTCCAAAAGTGAAGCCGGCAGGATGGTTCTGGCATCGCGCGAAACCGACATGCGCGAGGTGCTGCAAGATTGCGCCGCCATGGTGCGCGAGCAATGCATCGAAGCCGGTCTTGATCTTTCCATGCCTGACATGGCGCATCCGCTGCCGATGCTGGGCGATGCCGCAAAACTGCGGCAGATTTTTCTTAATCTTCTGTCCAACGCAATCAAGTTCACCGAACGGGGCGGCGGCGTTTCGCTGTCCGCCGGGATGGACGCGGACAACATCGTGGTGACGATCGCCGACACCGGCATCGGCATGGATCCGCAGGATGTGGAAATCGCCCTTCAACCCTTTGGCCAGGTGGATAACGGGCTGGAGCGCCGCTATGAGGGCACCGGCCTGGGCCTGTCCCTGACCAAGGCTTTGGTCGACTTGCATAAAGGCGCCATTGCGATCGATAGCGCCCGGGGCAAAGGCACCCGGATCACAGTTTCGTTTCCCCGGATTTTCACCCAAGAGCTGCTGGAGGCCATCTAGAGTCTTGGTTTGCCGCGCAATTTGCCGGAAAACCGATTCCGATTTTCGCCGATTGCGCTTTCAAGGATTTCCAAAGTCTGGCGCCTTTTTAAAGCCATATTTGCGCTTGGTGATACCGCCCGCAATTTCGCGAGGGAGGGTTATCAATGAAGAACACAGTTTGGAGTTCGTTGGCTTTTGCCGGCGCAACAGTCTTGCTGGCCGGCGGCGTGGCGGTTCACGCCCAGACAGCCAACACGATGAGCTTTTTCGTCACCAGCGTCGGCAAGGGCGACGGCGCCAATCTTGGCGGGCTGGAAGGCGCCGATGCCCATTGCGCGGCCTTGGCCAAGGCGGCCGGTTCGACCAAGACCAACTGGAAGGCCTATCTCAGCGCCACCCAGGTCCCCAATGGTGGCGCAGGTCCGGTGGATGCGCGCGAGCGCATCGGCAAGGGGCCCTGGGTCAACGCCAAGGGCGTGACCATCGCCAAGAATGTCGATGATCTGCATGACGTCAACAATCCCAATCTGACCAAGGCCAATTTCCTGACGGAAAAAGGCGCGGTGGTGAACGGCCGCGGCGACACGCCCAACACCCACGACATCCTGACCGGCTCCGACACCGCCGGGCGTTTCCTGCCCATCAGCAGCAGCGACACGACCTGCAAGAACTGGACGAGCAATGGCGAGGGTTCGGCCATGGTGGGCCACCATGACCGCACGGGCCCCAACGCCAACCGCAATTACACCTCCTGGAACGCCGCACATATGTCGCGCTC
>DATEEB010000095.1:0-11959 GCA_035281345.1 Rhizomicrobium sp.
CAAGGAGCATCGCAAAGGCGTTTTCGCCTGCGCGGGCTGCGGGCTGGATTTGTATTCGTCCGACACCAAATTCGACAGCGGCACGGGCTGGCCAAGCTTTTACAGGCCGCTGCCCAATGCGGTGCTGACATCCCAAGACAACTCGCTGTTCTTGGCGCGCACCGAAGTGCATTGCCGGCGCTGCGGCGGCCATTTGGGTCATGTCTTTGACGATGGTCCGAAGCCGACGGGCCTGCGCTATTGTATGAACGGCGTGGCGATGACTTTTAAGCCGGCCTAACAAAAAGGCCGGTCGAAGGACCGGCCTTTTGCATCCATTGCCGTTTGCTACGGCGCGGGCGCTGCCGCGGGCGGATTGGAGACCGGTTTGGCCTTGGCGCGGGCCTGCGCCGCCATATCGTCATGGGCGGCGGCGAAACCCTTCAACGAAAAATTGAGGGCATAGGTCTTGCCGCCATCGGCCACGACATTGATCTTGGCGTCCTGGGCGGACTTGCTGAGGGACGCCACCAGATTGTTGTCCACTGCCAGCTCGACATAGCAGCCGGTGCGATCGCAGCGCCGATATTTGAAAACTGGCGAGGTGAAGCTGTTGGTCTGGATGGTGAGGCCCCGCTGCAACGCGACCTCCAGCGGCACCGCAATCTGCATGGCATGACGGTCCATGCTAGGCACATAGGCAATCGACACCGACACCACGCGCTGACGCGTGTCGGGGTTGCTCATTTCCTGGAATATATCGCAGGGGCTCGGGTTCTGTACCGGAAAGCAGCGCACCAGCCAATCGCCCACGCGCTTGACCTGGGGACCGCCGGATCCGGCGGTGGGCGCCTCCTGCGCCAAGGCGGCGCTGGAGGCAAGCAACAGGCCCACAACAGCCGCTTTCAGGATTATCTTCATCTCAAACCTCGTCGTTAGGGCGTCGCGGCGGCGGTGCCGCCGGCCGGGGCCGCTTTGGCTTTGGCGCGGGCCTGACTGACCATGTCGTCATGGGCGGCGGAAAATCCCTTGAGCGACACGGGCAGGCTGACATTCTTGCCATCGCCGGCGAAAATATTGATCTTGCCTTCCGTCCCACCCTTGGCCAGCGCGTTGATCATGGCGTTGTCGGCAATGATCTGCACGAAACATCCTTGGCGGGTGCACACGCGGAATTTGAGCAGGGGCGATGTATAGCCGCCCGCTTGCAGCGTCATGCCCTTTTGAAGCGCGACCTCCAACGGCACGGTGACCTGCAACAAGTGCCGATCATTGCTCGGTGCATAGGCCAGCGACACCGTCAGAATGCGCTGCCGCGTGTCCTGGTTCACCGTCTCCTGGAACAGGTCGCAGGGATTGGGGCTGTCCACGGGAAAACAGCGCACCTGCCAGTCGCCCACGACCTTAACCGCGGGACTGCCCAAGCCGGCGAGCGCGCCCGGCGCCTCTTGGGCGGCCGCGCTGCCGGCCAGCAGCATCGCGGCCGCAAACGCGCCCAGGGCGGCAGACTTCATCATCACGACCACAGTCTCCAGAACCAGGCCTTGCGCTTGGCGTCGGCGCTCTTCCAGGCGGACAAGGAAGACTGAAAGCCCTTGAACGATACCGGCATCTGCACGGGCTTGCCGTCCAGACCTGCAAACAAGACCGCGACATCATCAGTCTTGCTCAGAGCCGTGGCCATCGCGGCGTCGTACGGCGTCAGCGCCAGACATCCCACCACATTGCAGGTCCGGTACTGATAGACCTTCACCGGCTCCTTGCCGATGCGCAGACCCATTCCTGCTTCCAGCGCAACGCCGAGCGGCATGGTGAAGCCGACAACCTGCTTGCCGTCCCGGTCGGTGCCGATAGTCATGCGTGCGACGGGGCTGGCGTTGGGCTGCGACTTGTCGGCGATATCGGTGCTGACTTCGCAGCCCCCTTCCTTCACCGAGGAAGCCGCACAAGCGACCCGCCAGTCCTCATAGGTGGCGACCGATGACGCATGGACATTGTAGGTGGCCACGCCGCGCACCATCCAGCCCATCAACAGGCCGGCCAGCAATGCAACGCCGCCCACAATCAGACGATCAATTTTCATGGTTTGGTTTCACTTTGAATTTCTTCGGTTTTGCCCGCAAAAACCGCCGGTTGGCGGCTTAGGGAGGCCCAAGCCGGGGCACGACCTACCAGATCGGAAAGCCAAAGGGAACGCCCCCTCCCAAATGACGCGTTTGTAACAGCGCCAGACCGCGCGGCTGCCTAATTCCCCGCCAAAAGTACCGGTTTTTCCCGGTAAAGCCGCGGCCAGACGCGCGCCAAGGCGGCGATTTTGGGCAGATCGTTGACCCGGATGTAGGTCGAATCGGGATTCTTGACCAGATAGTCCTGGTGATAGGCCTCGGCCGGATAAAAGGCTTTGAGCGGCTCCACCTTGGTGGCGATGGGCGCGGCGAAAATATGGGCCGCATTCAGCTGGGCGATATAGGCCTTGGCGGCGGCCTCCTGCCGTGGGCTGGCGGCAAAGATTTCGGACCGGTATTGCGGGCCGGTATCCGGACCTTGGCGGTTCAGTTCGGTGGGGTCGTGTGCCACCGAAAAATAGACCTGCAGCAACTGACCGAACGTCATGTCACGGGGATTGAAGGTAATGCGCACGGCCTCGGCATGGCCGGTGCTACCCGCGCTGACCAGATCGTAATGGGCGTCCTGCTTGCTGCCGCCGGAATAACCGGCCTCAACCTTGATGACGCCTTTGACATGCTCGAACACGCCTTGCTGACCCCAGAAACAGCCCCCGGCCAAGACGGCAACTTCGCTGTCGGCTGTATTGACGGGATCGAGCGCCGGCGCGGGAATCTGTTTGTTGAGGTCGCCCGCCGCCGCCCGGGTCAAAAAAAGAAGTGGCACCAAGGCCGCCGCCAGAAAGAGGGACTTCACAGACATGGACACACTCCGAAACCATCTACGCCGAATAGTTCGCGGAAGATCACGCGCCGGTTACGCAAACTTTTCCGCCGACTGAAGAATGGCATCATAGACCGAATCCAGCTCAGCCGGGGTGACGCAATAAGGCGGCATCACATAGATCGTATTGCCCAGGGGCCGCAGCAACAGACCCCGGGCCTGGAAGAAGGCGGCCAGTTCCAGGCTCAGGCCTTTGGATGCGCCGCCCGCCAGATAGCCGGGATCAGCCACCTGCAAATCCAGCGCGGCGATAGTTCCGATCCGCCGCACCTTCTCGAACCTGGGATGGGTGCGAAACCGCGCCAGGCGTTCCTCTTGCGCCTGGGCCAGGGCGGCGATCCGCTGCAACACCGGTTCTTCGCGCCAGATCGCCAGATTGGCGCAGGCCGCGGCGCAGGCGATGGGATTGGCGGTGAAGGAACTGGAATGAAAAAACGTCCGGCTGCGATCGGTGGAGGAATGCGCGTCGAAGATTGCCCCGCTGCATAGCGTCGCCGCCAAAGGCAGGCTGCCGCCGGAAAGTCCTTTCGCCAGGCAAAGAATGTCGGGCGAAATCTTGGCCTGCTCGCAGGCAAACAGCGTGCCGGTGCGGCCAAAGCCGGTCATGACCTCGTCAGCGATGAGCAGCGTGCCGTGACGGCGGCAGATCGTGGCCATATCGCGCAGCACGCCGGGCGCATAGAGGCGCATGCCGCCCGCGCCCAGGATCAAGGGCTCCACGATCAAGGCGGCGGCGTCCTTGGCGGCGCCCTCAAGCATCGCAAGCGTTTTCTGCTCGCTGCCCGGGACTGGAAACGGCAAACGCACGACATCGAAAAGCAGCGGCGCATACGCCGCATTGAATACCCCGCGCGCGCCCGCCGACATGGTGCCCACCGTATCGCCATGATAGGCATGCTCCAGCGCGATGATGCGGGTGCGGGCCTTGCCTTGGTTCTTCCAAAAGCCCAGCGCCATTTTCAACGCCACTTCCACCGACGTGCTGCCGCTATCGGAATAAAAGACATGGGCGAGCCCTTGCGGGGCGAGCCCGATCAAGGCGCGCGCCAAATCTTCGGCGGGTTGATGGGTAAAGCCGGCGAAGATCACCTGGTCCAGCCTATCGGCCTGCCGCTTGATCGCCGCGATGATTTTGGGATGGCGATGGCCATGGGTAATCACCCACCAGGAGGAAATCGCATCCAAAAGCCGCCCCTTCTCGGTTTCCAGGAAAGCGCCTTCGCCGCGCGCGACCAGCGTGGCGTCCGGCGTCAGCGCATGCTGGGTGAAGGGGTGCCAGACCGCAGACCTCATGCAAAATCCGTTTTGCGGAAGTTGGCGGCAAACGCCGCCGCCAGCCGCTCCCGCGTCAAGGGCGAGACCATCGGCAAGCGGCCCAGCCGCTTCACCCCTCCGATGCCGGCTATAACCTTTTCGCTTTCCTCCTGCGCCTCGCCGATAAAGACAAGGCCGTGCAGAGGAATGCCGCGCGCCCGCACGGCCTCAAGGGACAAAAGCGTGTGATTGATGGTGCCCAGGGTGGTGCGCGCGCACAGGATCAGCGGAATCTGCCAGCGCGCGAAGACATCGATAAAGAGCGTGGTTGGCGTCAAAGGCACCATCAACCCGCCTGCGCCTTCGATGACCAAGGGCCCAGCGGGAGGAATGAGCGCGTTGGGATCGATGACGATGCCTTCTTGGGCGGACGCCTGATGCGGTGAGGCGGGCAGTTTGAAGCGATAGGCCTCCGGCACGATCTCCACGCCCGCAAGCTGTGTTACGGTTTCGCTATCCCCAGGCAGGCCCGCCTGCACCGGCTTCCAATAGCGCGCGCCCAACATCGCGGCCAGTCCCGCGCAGAACACCGTCTTGCCGATATCGGTATCGGTGCCGCTGACGAGGAACCTCACTTTATGTCTCTCATGAGCGCGCCGCTGCCAAATCGAAAAACAAGGCATCCAGATCGTCCGACGTCACATTTCGCGTCAGCGCGATCCGAAGCCGGGCGGTTCCCTCCGGCACCGTGGGCGGACGGATGGCGCGCACATCATGGCCCTTGGCCTGCAAGGCTTCGGCCAAGGCCATGGCGGGCGCATCTTCGCCAATGATGATCGGCTGAATCTGGGAGCCGGAACTCTCCAAACCCAGTTCGCGCATCCGTTTTTCAGCATGGCGCACCAGGGCTTGCAATTGCGTGCGTTCCTGATCGGCGCCCGCCGAAATTTTCAGCGCCGCGCGCACCACCGCCGCCATCAGCGGCGACGGTGCGGTGGAATATATGAAAGCACGGCCGCGATTGACTATGACATCGCGATACAGGCGCGGCAGGCATACCAGCGCGCCCGCCGCGCCCAAACCCTTGCCGCAGGTGTGCAGCGAAACGATGTTGTGGGCGCCTCGATGGGCCGCGCCCATGGTGTCATCCAAAAGGCCCCGCCCCCGATCGCCATACACGGCGGTGGCATGCGCCTCGTCCAGGATCAGCATGGCGTCATGCCTGGCCGCAAGCGCCACCAGATCGGCCAGGGGCGCGCGGTTGCCGTCCATCGAATACAGCGTTTCGGCGGCAATCCACACCCGCCCCTTGGAACCGGCCGCCCGCCAGCCGGTTATGATGGCGTCCATCACGCCCACATCATTATGCGCAGCAGGAACGGCCCGGATGCGGGCCGGCTCCAATCCATCGCGAAAGCTGGCATGGATCAGCGCGTCATAAACAATCAGGTCTTCGCGCCGCGGCAGGGTGGCGGCGATGGCCGCATTGGCCGCAAAACCCGTGGGGAAATAGAGCGCCGTCTCGCTGCCAAAAAAGTTCGCGGCGTCTTCCTCCAGCGCTTCATGTTCGGGGTGATTGCCGCGCAACAGCCGCGATCCGCCCGCGCCCAAGGGTACGCCCCGCGCCAAGGCCTGGGCGGCTGCATCGCGCAGAAGCGGGCTTTCCGCCAGTCCGAGATAGTCGTTGGAGGTAAAGTCCTTGCCGCGCGTCCGGCTCAGCGCGCGCAAGCGCCCTTTCGCGGCCAGCCCCTCCAGCAGAATTTTATGCGGGTCTTCCACGGGCGCATGAATTCCACACGCCCCGGCAAAGGGCAAGGCAGCGCGAGGAATTTCGCAGCCTGAGCAGGGTTGCTAGCGACAGCGTAGCAACGAGCGATGCGTACAAAAGGCGTACGTGAGCGACGAGGTGAGTAGCGCCAGCGTACGAACAACTCAGGATGCGAAAGACCCGCGCTGTTAGAGAGCGCCCTCGCCTGTTTCTCCTGTGCGTACGCGCTGCGCCGCATGAAGGTCCAGCGTGAAGATCTTGCCGTCACCGATCTTGCCGGTGCGCGCGGCCTTGGTGATGGCCAAAACCGCATCTTCCACCCGCTCATCGGCAAGGCCGATTTCCAGTTTCAGCTTGGGCATGAAGGAGATGGTGTATTCCGCGCCGCGATAGATTTCGGTGTGACCGCGCTGGCGGCCATAGCCGCGCACTTCCGTCACCGTCATGCCATTGATGCCGATATCGGTCAGGGCCTGGCGCACATTTTCCAACCGGTGCGGCTGAATGATCGCAACGACGAGCTTCATGGCGGTCTTCCTTCTAGCGGTTGATGTGATAGCCGGTCTCGCCATGGGTGGCGAAATCCAGGCCCTGGGTTTCATGCTCGCGGTCCACCCGAAGGCCCACCAGCATATCCGCCAGCTTGGCGATGATGAAAGTGGCGACCGCCGAGAACAGCGCCACAACCACCACGCCGATCGTCTGGGTCACAAATTGCTGCGACGGCGCCTGGCCCAGCGTTCCGCCGCCCGCCCCAATCAGCGCGACGAAGGGGAGCAGCATGGTGCCCATGCCGCCGCCCACGCCATGCACGCCCAAAACGTCCAGCGCGTCGTCCACACCCATTCTCTTTTTCACCAGCCAGACGGCGAAATAGCAGACGCAGGCCGCGGCCACGCCCATCGCCACCGCGCCCATGGGACCGGTGACGCCCGCGGCAGGCGTGATGGTTGCCAGCCCTGCGATGGTGCCGGTCACCGCGCCCACCAAGCTGGGCTTGCCGAACTTGATCCATTCAATCGCCATCCATGCCAGGGTGGCGCTGGCCGCCGACAGATGCGTCGCCAGCATCGCCATGCCGGCATCGGCGCCGGACGACACCGCGCTGCCCGCATTGAATCCGAACCAGCCCACCCAGAGCATGGATGCGCCCACCATCACCATCCAAGGCGCATGCGGCGGACGGATGCCTTGCGGAAATTCCTGACGCGGCTTGATCATCCAGGCGATCACCAAGGCCGACACGCCGGCGGTGACATGCACCACAATGCCGCCCGCGAAATCCATCACCCCCATCTTGGCCAGCCAGCCGCCGCCCCACACCCAATGGGCCACCGGCGCATAGACCAGCAGCATCCAGAGCCCGGAGATCACCAGCACGGCGGCAAAGCGGATACGCTCGACATAGGCGCCGATGATCAAGGCCGGAGTGATGACCGCGAAGGTCATCTGGAACATCACAAAAACGCTTTCGGGAATTTCCGTGCCGGGATGGGCGGCATCGCGCGCCAGGCCTTGCAGGAAAAACGCCGCGCCATCGCCCAGCCAGGGGCCGTCGCCGCTGAAGGACAGCGAATAGCCCAGGGCGAACCATAGGACAGAGCAAAGCGCCGCCACCGCCGCGCATTGCACCAGCACCGAGAGGATGTTCTTGGCCTGCACCAGTCCGCCATAAAACAGCGCCAAGGCCGGCAGGGTCATCAAAAGGACCAGCGAGGTTGCGGTCAGCATCCAGGCGGTATCGGCTGCGTCGATCATGGTTTCCTGCCCCATTTTTATGCAAATCCGGCTTGCGGATTTTGCTTATTCTATGAGCAGATTGTCCATATTTCGTGCTGTCTGCAAGCCGGTTCCGGGAATATGGGCTTCTTTCCACCGCTCCCATGGCCATGGCGGGGATCAATGTTCCGATCCTGTGTCGTAGGTTATCCCAGCTTTGGCGGCTGGAAATCCCGCTGTTCGGATCGCATGGAATATACCGCCCGGAAGGCGTACACTTTCACACGTATTTGAAAAGGGTGACGTCGCGCTGGCCCGCCGATGAGAGCTGTCTTGAAATTGCATGCCGCCCTGATGGCTTTTTTCTTCGCCGCCGGACCCGCTGCGGCGCAACAGGTGGTATGCGCCAATGGCCAGCCTTGCCCCAATGGCGAGCCTGTGCCCTTCCCGGTCATCAATCCCGCCAAAGGCCTGAACGATATTCTCACCTATCCGCTCAGGCACAATCAGCCGCCGCCGCCAGCGCCCATCCTGGGCTATGCCCCGGTTGCGACGCCGCCGCCGGTTCTGCCGCCTTCCCGTTAAGGAAGCGGGCTGCTCCAGAAAATCCCAGGAAATCTGAGGAAAAACGGTGAGTCTTCGCGCGCCGGAAGAAAAGCGCCTGTTTTAACCGGTCAGGCTGGAGGCTTTGCCCGCCGCCTTGCGGTCGCGCCAGTCGCGCATGGCCGCGGCAGAGTCGCGGCAGGAATCCTTCAACCGGGCGATCGCCGCCGCAACGTCACCGGATGGTGCTTTACAGAGATGTTCCAGCTCGCGCGCCAGGGCGCTGGTCGCCACCGCGCCCAGATTGCCGGCGGTGCTCACCAGGATATGCGCCTGACCCGCCACGCCCTTCAGGTCCCCGGCCGCCGCGCAAACGTCGATCTGCGACAGATGCGTATCCACCGTGCTGAGATAAAGCGAAATGAATTCCACCACCCCGCCCTTGGGCAGATTGGCGTCCAGCTCTTCCAACATGCCGAAATTCAATAAGTCCGGCGCGCTGGGCGCCGCGACCAGCGCCGGTTCTTGCGTCCGGCTTGAAAAGAGCTTTTCCAGCTTGCCCAGCAACGTGGCGGGCTGGAACGGTTTGGACACATAGTCGTCCATCCCAGCCGCCAGATATTCCTCGGCCGCGCCCATCATGGCATGAGCGGTCATGGCGAAGATCGGCACGGTGCCTTTGGGCGCCGGCATGGCGCGGATTTCCCGCGTCGCCTGTACGCCGTCCATCTCCGGCATCTGAATGTCCATCAACACGACATCAAAACGGCCTGTCCGCACCGCCTCAACCGCCAAACGTCCATTGCCGGCGACCGTGACATCATAGCCGGCTTTGCCAAGAACCAGGATGGCATATTGCTGATTGACTTTATTGTCCTCGACCAAGAGCACGCGCCGCTTGTCGCTGGACACGACCTGCGGCGCCTTCGATGTCTTGGGCATGACCGTCGCGCTTTGCGGCAGGCTATGATTGCCGTAGATATTGGCCAAGATGTCCAGAAGCTCTTGATATCTTACCGGTTTTTCAAGGACCGCCTCGAGCTTGAGGGCATCGCGATTCTGGATCGAACCGCGCCCCGCCGAGGAGACGATGATCATCTTGGTGTCCGCCAACAAGTCATGGGCGCGAACGCGGGCGGCCAGCTCATCACCGGAAAGACCGGGCATCATCAGGTCAAGGAAAACCACGTCATAGGGTTGGCTCTTGTGCCAGGCGCGCTCAAGCTCCGCGATGGCGGCAAAGCCGTCATTGACCGTCATGACCGACATACCGAAACCGATCAGATGGCGGGTCATAATCTCGAGATTGAAGTCGATATCGTCCACGATCAGGGCGCGTAAATTCTTGAAATGATCCACCGCGGTCTCGCGGTCGGAAAGATGAGCCGCCGATCTTTCGAACGGAATGGTGAACCAGAAAGAGGAACCCGCGCCCAACGTGCTGGAGACGCCGATCTCGCCGCCCATGCGTTCGACCAGCTGCTTGCTGATGGCCAAGCCCAATCCGGTGCCACCGAAACGCCGGGTAACCGAACCATCGGCCTGGGTAAATTTCTGGAACAGGCGCCCGCAGACGCCTTCGGCCATACCGATGCCGGTATCCTTGACTTCGAAATGCAGCGGCACCTTGCCGTCGCCGGCGGGCTGCGGCGCCATTTTGACAATGACCTGCAGCGCCACGCCGCCTTTTTCCGTGAACTTGATGCCGTTGCTGAGCAAGTTCAGCAGAATCTGCCGCACGCGGGTCGGATCGCCGCGATACACGCCGCGCGCATCCGGCTCGACGTAAATCGCCAAGTCGATGTTCCTTTCCGCCGCCTTGGACGACATGACCGCGGCGGCGCTTTCCACCGTGGCCACCAGATCGAAATCGATGGTTTCGATTTCCAGCTTGCCGGCTTCGAGCTTGGAGACGTCCAGAATATCGTTGAGAATGGCTAGCAGGCTTTCACCGGATTCCCGCACCACGCCGGCGAAACGGCGCTGTTCCTCATCCAGTGGCGTATCCAGCAACAGGCTGGTCATGCCCAAAATCCCGTTCATGGGGGTGCGGATTTCGTGGCTCATATTGGCCAAGAACTCCGATTTGACCCGGCTGGAGGCCTCCGCGGTCTCCTTTTCGCTCTGCTTCTTTATGAGTTCCGTTTTCAGACGCTCGCGTTCGGACGCGCTGTCGTGGAATACGCGCAGCGCGCGCGCGAATTGGCCCATTTCGTCCGCGCGATCTTCGAACGAAATCCGGTACTCGCCCTCGCCCTTTGCCGCCCTGGTCATCGTGTCGGTCATGACGCTGAGCGGCAGGATAACCCGGCGCATCAAATGGAAGATCAATCCGGCTGCGACGCCCAGAGACGCAAGCATCACTGCGAACGCGATATAGAGTCGATAGCGTGCGGCATTGGTTTGCTGGCCGGCATAGGCCGCCATGCGCTCCAGCGCCGTTTTGGAGATGGACATCACGCTTTCCAGCGCGGGATCCGACATGGTCATCCAATCCTGCGCCGTGAACCCGAGGCGGGCTCCCTTCTGCAGCTTGTCGAGAATGTCCTGCCGCAAGCTGCGATAGCGATCGAAATAGACCTCGCCCGTCCATGCGATCTGGGCCTTCAGCTCGCTGGGAACCGTGGGCGCGGATGCTTCCTCTTGAATCGCAGCCCAACGCGAATCGATGCGGCCGACCGTTTCCGAGAATTTCCGTTCCTGCTCCAGCGATGGCGCGCGGTTGCGAATGATCACATACTGCAGATTGCCCCGGTCACCGCCCACATCGGTGCGCATATGCCGGGCAAAGGCATTGATCGTGATCAAATCGTCGATATAGGGATCGGCGCCGGCGATCTGATCGGCAAGCTCCTTGGACTCATTGTCCAACGCCTGCGACAATGTCGCGACGGTGACCTTCCAATGAAGGTAAGCCTTGTCTTTCTTGGCCAGGCCGGTTTGCTGTATGGCGGCGCGAACTTCCGGAAATACCGCGTAATAGGTTTTGCTCGCCGCGAGCAATTCCGCATAGCCTTTCGAGGTCGCGCTTTCCGGACGCTGCCCGACCTCCGCCAATACCGCGTTGAGCAGGCCGCTGGCTTTGCGCTGCAATTCGTCCAAACCGCGCACCGCAACCGCGGAGGCGGCTTCCGGAGATTCCAGCGCAAGATTGCTGAGCCCGAGTTCTTTGCGGACAGCTTCCTTGGCGGTGAGGATATGCCGCGCGGCGTTGACCACCGCCAGAACCCGGCCAGCCTGTTGTTCGCCGTGATAGGCCCCCACCGCCAGCACCGCGAAGATGGACACCAGCAGAACAACCAGAAGGCCGGTTACCGCAGACAGCAGCGCGCGGATGGACGTTGCTCGTTTCACGCAGGCCCCTCCCAGGGCACAGTTCGATCGAACGAACAAATTACGTCGGCAACGGTGATTATTGGCTTAAGGCATGCCGGTACATGGCCCTAACAAGAGATAAATGCGTGATGCGGAAAAGCCCACAATCTGGAACTTTCTGGAAGTTCCGATTGTCCTTTGTCGGCACGGACCCCTTGAATCGGAGTTGCTGGAATCGTGCTCAAATCAACGCCGCCGGCCAGCGGATTGCCAGCGGATTGCCAACGGATGGGAAGCCACCACACGCTGACCGTCGAACAGCGCCAGTGTTCGGTTCACATTCCGCTTGTGCAGGTTGCCTGTATCGATACCGTCGTCGCCGCATGTTGCTGTGCGAACCATTGTTCGGAGAGCCGGATGCGCCAACCGAAG
>DATEEB010000096.1:0-2941 GCA_035281345.1 Rhizomicrobium sp.
GTCATAGGCGGCGACGCCCGCATTGAAATCGGCCGCGATCTGTGCGGAGGTGCGTGCCTGCGCCGGGACTGCCCATGCGAGGCAGATGCAAATGGTAAGAAGCCGAAAGAGCATTTGAGGCATGCGGGCCAAAGGCTATCCTGCTTGGTGCGAAACTGCTAGCAATCAATAAATATCTGGAAGGGCGCGTGGCCGTGGAAATGGGCGGACCTTTGGACGATGGCGGGATTGTTGCGGGTCCCGATCCCTGGGCGCTTTTTCAAAGCTGGATGAAAGAAGCCGAAAGTGCCGAGCCCAGCGATCCCAACGCCATGGCGCTAGCAACCGCCGATGCCGACGGGATGCCCAATGTCCGCATGGTGCTGCTCAAGGGCGTGGATGCGAACGGCTTTGTCTTTTATTCCAATACCGAAAGCGTCAAGGGCGAGGAGCTGGCCGCCAATCCCCATGCCGCGATCAATTTTCATTGGAAGAGTTTGGGCAAGGCGGTGCGGGCGCAAGGGCCCGTGACGCAGGTGACAGATGCCGAAGCCGATGCCTATTTCGCCTCCCGCCCCAAGGACAGTCAGATCGGCGCCTGGGCCTCGCCCCAATCGCGTACCATGGCAGGCCGCTTTGTGTTCGAGAAGCGCCTGGCGGAGTATGGCGTGAAATACGGCCTGACCAAGGTGCCGCGCCCGCCTTATTGGACCGGCTGGCGCGTTGCGCCCCTGCGCATCGAATTCTGGCGCGCCCGTCCCTTCCGGCTGCACGACCGGCTGGTCTATCTGCGCGACGGTGGGGGCGATCCCTGGCGCACCGCAAGACTTTTTCCGTGAGCGCGGCAAGATTGGAAAAGGCCGGCACATGGATGCGGCGGGCCGCCATCGCATCGGTCGCGGTGTCGCTGTTCCTGGTGGGCATCAAGACTTTTGCCTATTTCATTTCCCATTCTGTAGCGATGCTGGCCAGTCTGATGGACTCGGCGTTGGACCTGTTCACCTCATCCTTGAACCTGATCGCCATTCGCTCGGCGCTGACTCCGGCCGATGCGGAACATCGCTTCGGCCATGGCAAGGCCGAGCCGCTGGCCGGGCTGACCCAGGGCGCGTTTATTTCCGCATCGGCCTTGTTCCTGGCGATCCAGGCGGTGAATCGCATCATCGCGCCCGAGCCGATCGATCGCAGCCTCGAAGCGCTGATCGTGATGGGCATCGCTATTGTCTGCACCGTCGCGCTGGTCCTGTACCAGCGCAAGGTGATCATCAGAACGGGCTCCTTGGCGGTGGAGGCGGATCATTCGCATTATCTATCTGATCTCATCACCAATTTGGGCGTGGTGCTGGCGTTGCTGCTGTCCAGTTTCCTGGGCTGGACGCTGGCCGATCCGCTCATCGCGCTGGCGGTGGCGGGGGTGATGCTGTTCGCCGCTTTTGGCGTGGGGCGGGAAAGTTTTAATCAGCTGATGGACCGCGAATTGCCGCAGGAGGAACGCGCCCGCATTTGCCGCATCGCCCAAAACCATCCGGCGGTGAAGAATGTGCACGACCTCAAGACCCGCACCGCCGGCCTTTCCACCTTCATTCAGTTGCATCTGGGCTTGGACCCCAACATGTCCCTGACGGAAGCGCATGCGGTGAGTGACGCGGTGGAGCGTGCACTGCTTGCGGCCTATCCCGGCGCGGAAGTGATCATTCACCAAGACCCGGCAGGGCTGGAGCCGTTGCCGGAGGGCTTGCCGCCTTAAGATGCTTGAGCGCCAGCCTATGGGTGAGGCGGGCGAGCAGGAAGAAGATGGGGCTGGCCAAAAGCGACATGGCGATGACCGCGATGGCGAGTTTGTAGCCGGTGGGTGACAGGGTGCCGGCGGCCAGGCCCGCGCCCGCGATCACGAAGGAGAATTCTCCCACCGGTGACAGGAACAGGGCGGCGGCGAAGGCGGTGTCGAAATTTTTGCCCGACAAAGTCAGCAGGATGAAATTCAGCAAGGTTTTGCCGCCGGTCACCACCAGCAGGGCGGCGCCAATGATCCAAGCCTGTTGGATGAGATAATCCAAGTCGATCAACAGGCCCACCGACAGGAAAAACACGAACAGCAGGATATTCTGCACCGGCTGCGCCATGCGCAGCGCGCCGCGCCGCAAGGTGGAATGGCCCACCGCCAGGCCGCCCAGAAAGGCGCCCAGCGCGGGCGACAGGCCCAAAAGACCGGACACCGCGGCGGCGGCAAAACACAGGCCCAAAACGCCCAGGGTGCCGACATCGGAATTTTTGAGAAAATATCCGCTGGCCGGAAAGCGGAAACTTTTGACCTTGTTGAGGAAATGGATAAACACTGCTAGCAGCAAAAGCGCCAGGGCCAGTTTGGTGCCAGCGGCCATCAGCGCCCTGGTGGTCAACGCACTGCCCAGCGTGTCGGTGATCAGCATCAAGGGCACCACCGCCAGATCCTGGGCCACCAGCACCGCCACGCTCAACCGCCCGGCCGCGGTGTCTTTTTCTTCGCTGTCCTCGATCATCTTCATCGCCAAGGCGGTGGAGGAGATAGAGAGCATGAATCCAATCACCACCCCACCCAGCACCTCGCCCTCCACCCAATAGGTGAACAGCGCTACCGAGGTGGGAATGATGGCGCAGGTGGCGGCGGTGACGCCCAACGCCAGCGGCAGGGATTTGGAGAAGGAGGCCAGCCGCATCTCCATGCCGATGATGAATAGCAGCATCAAGACGCCCAGCTCCGCCAGGACCTCAAGATTGCCGGAGGTCTGGATCAGGCCGACGCCGGTGGGGCCCAAGACCATGCCGACCAGGATAAAGCCCGCGGCGGCGGGCATGCGCAGCCGGTTCATCAGCAGGCCGCAGCCGACAGCGGCGGCTAAAAGCAGGGCTAGGGCGGAAAGGGACTGGTGCATGACCTTATTTCGATCATGGTGGAACCGAGTTCAAGGCCGATGATAGGGTA
>DATEEB010000097.1:0-12695 GCA_035281345.1 Rhizomicrobium sp.
GTCCAAAACTTCCGGCGCAATTTCCGAGAATCTCTTGGCGAGCCCCTTGTAGATTTCCCAGTCGCTGCGGCTTTCCCAAACCGGATCGACCGCCGCGCTGAGCGGGTGGATGAAAGGGTGCATGTCGGAAGTGTTAAGATCGTTCTTCTCGTACCAGGTGGCCGTGGGCAGAACGATGTCGGAATAGACACAGGTCGTGGACATGCGGAAGTCCAGCGTCACCACCAGGTCCAACTTTCCCTCTGGCGCCCGGTCATGCCACACGACCTCGGACGGTTTTTGTTCGCCGGTCTGTCCCAGATCCTTGCCCTGAACGCCGTGGGTGGTGCCCAGAAGATGCTTCAGGAAATACTCATGGCCCTTGCCGCTGGAGCCCAGGATGTTGGAACGCCAGACAAAGAGATTGCGCGGCCAGTTGGCGGGATTGTCCGGATCGTCGCAGGATAGCTTGAGGCGGCCGGCCGCGATTTCGTCGCGCGCGTAGTCCTTTGGGTCTTTGCCCGCCGCTTCGGCCGCTTTCACGACTTCGAGAGGATTGGTCTGCAGCTGCGGCGCCGACGGCAGCCAGCCCATGCGCTCGGCACGGGCATTGAAGTCGATCAGGCTGCCTTTCCATTCCGCCTTGTTCGCAAGCGGCGACAGGATTTCATCGACGCCGAGCGTTTCATAGCGCCACTGGTCGGAATGGGCGTACCAATAGGATGTCGCGTTCATATGGCGCGGCGGGCGCGCCCAATCCAGCGCAAAGGCCAGCGGAGTCCAGCCGGTCTGTGGCCGGAGCTTTTCCTGCCCGACATAGTGCGCCCAACCACCGCCCTCCTGGCCGACACAACCGCACATCACCAGCATGTTGATGATGCCGCGATAGGTCATGTCCATGTGGTACCAGTGATTGATGCCGGCCCCCAGAATGACCATGGATTTTCCCTTGGTTTTTGCGGCATTCTTCGCAAAGGCGCGGGCGACGGAAATCACCGAATCCCGTTTGACGCCCGTGATGCGCTCCTGCCAGGCCGGCGTATAGGGCACGTCGTCGTCAAAGCCGGTGGCGACATTCTCGCCGCCAAGCCCACGGTCCACGCCATAATTGGCGCAGAGCAGGTCGAACACGGTGGCGACACAGGCCTCGCCATCGGCCAGCTTCAGCCGCCGGACCGGAACATTGCGCATCAGTATTTCGTCATGGTCCGTGCCGGCAAAATAGTCGTGCTGGCGTCCGCCGAAATAGGGAAAAGCAACTGGCAGGACGTTATCGCGTTTTTCCAGCATGGACATACAAAGCGATACCGGTGTCTCGGCGGCCCGCTGTTCGAGGTTCCACTCGCCCTGTTCACCCCAACGGAAGCCGATGGAGCCTTGCGGCGCGACGACCTGGTCGGTCAATTCGTCGAACGCCACCGTTTTCCATTCGGGATTGTTTGCCTCCCCCAAGGTGCCGGTGAAATCGCTGGCGCGCAGGAATCTCTCCGGCACATAGCGGCCATTCTGCTTAACCAGACGCACCAGGAAGGGCATGTCGCTGTATTTGCGGCAATAGTCCGTAAAATACGGCACCTGTTTGTCGACGTGGAATTCCTTGAGAATGACATGGCCGAAGGCCATGGCGAGAGCGGAGTCCGTCCCTTGTTTGGGATGCAGCCACAAATCGCCGAATTTCGCGGCCTCGCTGTAGTCAGGCGTGATGACCACGCTCTTGGCGCCGCGATAGCGGGCCTCGGTGTAGAAGTGGGCGTCCGGGGTCCGGGTCTGGGGGACATTCGATCCCCACAGCAGCAAGAAGCCGGCATTGTACCAGTCGGCGCTTTCCGGAACGTCGGTCTGCTCGCCCCAGGTTTGCGGCGACGACGGCGGCAGGTCGCAATACCAGTCGTAAAAGCTCAGGCAGACACCGCCCAGCAAGGACAGATAACGCGTGCCCGCGGCATAGGAGACCATCGACATGGCTGGAATGGGTGAGAACCCGGCGATCCGGTCGGGGCCATATTTGCGGATCGTATAGGCATTTGCCGCCGCGATGATCTCATTGGCCTCATCCCAACCGAGACGCACAAAGCCGCCCAGGCCGCGTCGCGACGTGTAGGATTTGCGCTTGTTGTGGTCCGCCACAATCGCCTTCCAGGCCGCGACGGGAGAAAGAGTTTTGCGCGCTTCGCGCCACAAGCGGACAAGCGCGCTGCGCACCATCGGGTATTTCAGGCGGTTGCCGCTATACAGATACCAGGAATAGCTGGCGCCACGCGAGCAACCGCGAGGCTCGTGATTGGGCAGTTCGGGACGCGTGCGCGGATAGTCGGTCTGCTGGGTTTCCCAAGTGACGATTCCGCCCTTGACGTAAATCTTCCAACTGCAGGAGCCGGTGCAATTCACGCCATGGGTGGAGCGCACGATTTTGTCGTGCGACCAGCGCTGGCGATAGGCATTCTCCCACTGACGGTCTTCCGTGGTCGTGACGCCGTGACCGTCGGAAAATGTGCCGGCATACTTCTTGAAGAAGGTCAGACGATCGAGAAACTGGCTCATGGTGATGGCTATCCGTTAGCAGGGCACGGGGGCATTGCGGCGCGTGTAGAAAAACCAGGTGACCGCCGCACTGATCACGTAGAATCCCAGGAAGGCATAGAGGGCGCCCTGGGGGCCGCCTGTCAGCGCGATGGAAGTGCCATACGCCTTGGGAATGAAAAACGCGCCGAAGGCCGCCACGGCCGAAGTGAAGCCGATGATGGCGGCGGACTCTTTTTCGGACTGGCGCGTACGGCTGGCGTCATCCAAGGCCGGCAGCAGACGGGCAAGTTCCTTGCGCATGATGACCGGCACCATCTGGAAGGTTGAGGCATTGCCGACGCCCGTGGCGAAGAACAGGATCATGAACATCGCGAAGAAGCCCCAGAAGGCGCCCGGCTGATCCTTGATGCCCAGGAAATAGAGGACGCCGAACACGCCCATCGTCATCAGGACAAACACCCAGAAAGTAACCCTGCCGCCGCCGAAGCGATCCGCGATCCAGCCCGTGAAGGACCGCGACAAGGCTCCGACCAGCGGTCCCAGGAACGCAAAGGCAAGGGCGTCCACCTGGGGGAACTGCGTCTTGATCAACAGCGGAAAGCCGGCGGAATAACCGATGAAGGACCCGAAGGTGCCGGTATAGAGCCAGCACATCACCCAATTGTGTTTGCGCTGGAAGATCGCCGCCTGTTCGGCGAAGGATGATTTGGCGCTGGAAAGATCATCCATGCCGAACCAGGCGGCGAAGGCGGCTGCAACGATGAACGGCACCCAAATGAAACCCGCATTCTGCAGCCAGATGGGAGCCGCACCACCCAGGTGCGGCGCGCCGCCCAACCAGCCAAATACGCCCGTGGTGATGACGAGTGGCGCGGCGAATTGCACGGCGCTGACGCCAAGATTGCCGAGACCGGCATTGAGGGCCAGCGCATTGCCTTTCTCCGACTTGGGGAAGAAGAAGCTGATATTCGCCATGGAGGAGGCGAAGTTGCCGCCGCCGAAACCGCAAAGCATCGCCAGCAGCAACAGGATGAAATAGGGCGTGTTGGGATTCTGCACCGCAAAGCCGATGCCCAAGGCGGGAACCGCAAGCGACCAGGTCGTCAGGGTGGTCCACAACCGGCCGCCGAAGATCGGCACCATGAAGGCATAGAAGATGCGCAGACAGGCGCCGGAAAGACCCGGCATCGCCGCCAGCCAGAACAGCTGATCCGTGGTGAAGCTGAATCCCGCGGCGGGCAGCTTCGCCACGACCACGGACCACACCATCCAAACCGCAAAGGACAGGAACAATGACGGAATCGAAAGCCACAGGTTGCGGCGTGCGACCTTGCGCCCGGTCGTCTGCCAAAAGGTGGCGTCGTCCGGGCGCCAGTCCGTCATCAGGTGGGATGCCAGCGCGTCTTCATGGCGCGCTTCATGAATCTCCCGCATTTCGGGCAGCGCGGGAAGTGTGTCCAGCGCCTTGCCCATAGCTTCACGTTCCATGCGCCGGATGGCGACATGCATCCAGATCAGCGCTATGGAGGTGAGCGCGAACAGCAGCATGAAGCAGCTCTGCCAGATTCCGGTCATGTCGTTGAGCACACCGAATAGAATCGGCAGGACGAACCCGCCCAGGCCGCCGACCATCCCCACAAGGCCGCCCACAGCCCCGACGCGATCGGGATAATAAACCGGGATGTGCTTGTAGACCGCGGCCTTGCCCAGGCTCATGAAGAAGCCAAGCACGAAGATCAGCACCATGAATCCGACGATGCCGGTCTCCAGGTGGAAAGAAATCTTGCCGTGTATTCCGCTTACAACATAGTCGGTGGGAGGATAAGACAGGAGGAAGGTGCAGACGATGGAGGTTAAGAACGTCCAATACATGATCCGGCGCGCGCCATACTTGTCCGACAACACGCCGCCATAGGCGCGGAAAATCGAAGCGGGAATGGAAAAGGCCGCGGCAATCATGCCGGCGCCTTTGATATCGAAGTCATAAGCGCCGATCAGATAGCGCGGCAGCCATAGCGAAAGCGCCACAAAGGCACCGAAAACGAAGAAATAGTAGAGCGCGAATCGCCAAACCTGCAGCTTCGCCAAGGGCGCAAGCTGCTGGAGGAAGGGCTCGGCACGTTTCGCCGCAGCCCGGCGCGCAACCGACTGGGGATCTTCTTTCGCAAAGATGAGAAAGGCAATTCCCAGAATGCCGATGGCAGCGGCCCAGACATAGGCCACCATATGCCAGCCATAGGCCACCATGACCGTAGGGGCGAGGAACTTGGTGACCGCCGCGCCCACATTGCCCATGCCGAAAATGCCCAGCGCGGTTCCCTGGCGGCTTTTGGGAAACCACTGGGAGACATAGACGACACCGCTGGCGAAAGCGCCACCGGCAACCCCGACGCCCAGGGCGGCCAGAAGATAGGTGGGATAATCGTGGGCAAAGGTCAGAAGCGCGGTGGCGACCGCGGCCGTCAGCATCACAAGGCCCGTCACGATGCGGCCGCCGATTTGCTCGGACCAGATGCCCACCGCCAGCCGGATCAGTGAGCCAGTCAGGATGGGCGTGCCGATCAGCAGGCCGAACTGTGCCCCGGTAAGCCCCAGCTCACGCTGTATCTCCACACCAATGATGGAGAAGATCGTCCAAACCGCGAAGCAGGCTGTGAAGGCGACAGTCGACAGCGTAAGTGCTTGATTTCTCTGCGCTCCGGTCGTTTCGGGCAATCCGGTATCTGAAACCATGCAAGCCAACCCAGCGCGTTCAACCCAGGCCTAGCGCCCGAGAATGGCGTAAGGCTATTGCTCCGCGACAAGGTCGGCCTTGATCCGGATCAAGGTTCTGAATGCCGTCATCGCCCATCTTGATTGGGACATTTGGAGGAATCCGGCTCAGCCATGGACAAAATAGCCGCGCTGTCGCGCGTTGCGTGCCTGTCCGATCTGCCGCGGCCTTTGATCGAACGGCTGGCGGCGCAATCGGGCATGCAGCGCATCGGAAAGGGGTCGATCCTTTTTCGCCAGGGCGAACAGGCTCACTTCGTCTATGTGCTTATAGAAGGCGGCGTGTCGCTTCTCAGCGGTCCCGAAGGAGAGCAAACCATCACCGACTTCGTGGAAGCCGGAGAGATCATCATGATCGCGCCGGCACTTTTGCGGCTTCCCTATTTGGTCACCGCCAAAGCCGTGACCGACTTGCTGGTCATCATGATACCGGCGGCTGATTTTCGCCAGCTTGCGGAAACAGAACTTTCCCTATGCGTGGCGCTCAACCGCATTCTTGCCGGACATTGGCGTCTTTTGCTCAAGTATCTAACCCAGACCAAGTCCCGCGACGCCGATACACGCCTGATGCAATATCTCGTCGACAGCGCGGCGACCAGCAAAGGACCTGCGCAATTCACCCTTCCCGGATCGAAGCAAGACCTGGCTGCGCACCTGGGAATAACGCCCGCAACACTGTCGCGCGCGCTCAAGCGACTCGGAAAATTGGGCGTCCAAACGAAGGGGGCCGAAGTGCGGATTGAGGATGTTTCTCGACTCAATGCTCTCTTCCAGCGTTCCAGTCACCCGATACCGGACCGGATCATTCGCCCACCAAGCAGGGCGCAATGAATTTCCATACCGTCCATATTGCCAGCGCGCTGATTGTCATATGCGCTGCCTTATCGGTCCAGGCGCAGACGTCGATTGCGGACGCCATCTCCAAGGGCCGCCCGGTAACTGACGCACGCGGCCGCTTTGAAACGGTGCAAGACACCAGCAAATTTCTGGACGCCAATGCGTCTACCTTACGAGCGCGGCTCGGCTAATGAGACCGGCCGCTGGAACGGTCTGTCGTTGTAGGCGGACTTTGACCAGATATGGACAATCGGCGCGCGGCCTACAACAGTACCCGTAACGACAGATCAGCTATCCCGTGGTGACAGATCCGGCGATGACCGCGCTGAATCGACTGCAGCTGACCTATGCATCAGAATTCGACACGAAATTAATTCTGGGGCGACAGCGCCTCCCGATCGGCAACCGGCGTTTTGTGGGAAATGTCGGTTGGCGCCAGCATGAGCAGACCTTTGATACCTTGTCGGCGGTGAACACCTCGCTGGAGGGGCTCGCCCTGAGCTACACCTATCTCTATCGCGTGAACCGCAAAGATGAACCTGCCCTGCCCATTCCCACCAACATAACCGCCGGCGCGGCCGGTCAGGCGACATATTTCAAGAGTAACAGCCATATCATGGACGCGGTCTATTCCGGCATCTCCGGTCTGCGGCTGGAAGGATATGCTTTTCTGCTCGCTCTTTCGGCCCCCGGCTATGCCGCCTTGCTAGAGCGTTTCAAGTTTTGGCGGAAGCGTAGCCTGCGTTTGCGAGGTAGTTTGCGCATTCATCGGGTCCGATTGTATCGACGAGGTTGCCAATGTGCCGCCACGTATCGAGGGGGGGCGCCTTTGCGCAACTCGCATCCCATGCTTGATCTTGGCAAAGGCCTGCTCGATGGGATTGAGGTCGGGTGAGTAGGGCGGCAGGAACCAGAGTCTTGCGCCTGCGGCTCTGATGATCTGGCGGACGGCAGCGGACTTATGACTACCCAGATTGTCCATGATGACGATGTCGCCGGGCTTCAAGGCCGGCACGAGTTGCTGCTCGACATAAGCGCGGAAACATTGGCCGTTGATCGGACCGTCGAAGACGCAAGGCGCGGTGAGCCGGTCGCAGCGCAGCGCGCCGAGGAAGGTTAGGGTGCGCCAATGGCCATGCGGAGCAAATGCCCGCAGGCGCCTGCCCTTGGGGCCCCAGCCGCGCAGCGGGGACATGTTGGTCTTGATCCAGGTCTCGTCGATGAAGACGAGCTTCTCGGGATCAAGGCGATCCTGCCATGATCGCCATCGCTGGCGCCGCCGCGCGACGTCGGCACGCGCCTGCTCAAGGGCGAACAGCGTTTTTTTTTGAAAGTGAGCCTCTCGCGACGCAGGAACAGCCAAACCGCATTGTGCGAGACCTTTACCCCACGCGCCGCCAGTTCGTTCTTCAGCCCGTGTAGTGTCAGATGTGGGGTCCCATCGATCCGCGCGACGATGAAGGCACGATGCGGCTCCAGGACAGGCCTGCGATGCCCGCCCATTTTTCCCGGCGACACCGAGCCGGTCGCGCGCCGTCGCTGCGACCACTTCACAACCGAGGATACCGAAACCCCGAACCGAGCCGCCACCGCTCGGCAGCTCTCCCCGCCCAGCGCCGCCGCAACAACACGTTCCCGAAGATCGTTGGATAGTGGTCGTGCCATCACATGCTGGCCTCCAATCCAGCCAGCATCTTGAATCAGACTCGTTCAGCCAGCGGAAGCCAAAATCGATTCAACAAAAACGTGAAACGCTCTAGGAGGCAGAGCTTTCCATGTTGGTCTGTTCCAACAATGCCAGCAACCCTTTGAGAAGATCGGTCGGCGACGGCGGACAGCCGTGGATGTGGAGATCGACTGGGACCACATCGGAAACGCTGCCAACCACCGCATAGCTGCCCGCGAAGCACCCACCACCGGCCGTACAATCGCCGACGGCGACAACCCATTTCGGACCGGGCGTTGCGTGATACGCCCGCTCCAGCGCCTCGCGCATGTTTTTCGTCACCGGTCCGGTTACCAGCAGGAGGTCGGCATGGCGGGGAGAGGCGACAAACCGCAATCCAAAACGTTCCAGATCGTAATAGACGTTGCCGAGTGCATGAATTTCGAGCTCGCAGCCATTGCAGGAGCCGGCATCGATCTCGCGAATGGAAATACTACGCCCCAGGCGCCGGCGGGCGGTGCGGTGCAGGCTCGCCGCGACTTCCGATAGCGCACGGCTGTCAGGTTGCGGCGGCGGTTCTGTGAGCGGTGAGCGGATCAGCCCTTGAAACAATAGCTTGCGCATTGGGTACGCCTCAAAGATCGCATCCCGAATAGGAGCAGTTGAAGGATTTGTTGCACAGGGGGAAGTCGGCCACGATGTTTCCCTCGACGGCCGCCTCCAGAAGCGGCCATTGAAACCAGGAGGGATCGCGCAAGTGGCAACGCGCGATGCGCGCCTCACCGTCAAGACGTACCCACGCCAGGATATCGCCGCGGAAGCCCTCGACCATGGCCATGCCTTCACCGGTATGGCGCGGGATTTCTGCCCGTATGGCGCCGCCCGGAAGGCCATCGAGAATTTGTTCGATCAGCGCCATGCTCTGTTCAACCTCGCGGATTCGAATCCAGACGCGTGCGTTGACATCTCCATCCTGAAGGACTGGAACCGCGAATGCCAACCGGTCATAAGGCGGATATGGCAGGGCTCGCCGTGCATCGAAGGCACGCCCGGAGGCACGGCCGACGAAACCGCCCGCACCGAACTGTTGCGCGAGATGGGGCTTGAGTAGACCAGTCGTGACAGTGCGATCTTGCAGCGAAGCCGTATTGTCATAGAGCTCGATGAGCGCGGGCAGCCGCTTGCGTATCTCGGTAAGAAGCGTGCGCAACACAGGAGCGCCGCCGCTGCCGAGATCGCGTGTGATGCCGCCGGGCACGACACAATCGCGCATCAGACGGTGCCCGAAGCACGCTTCCGACGCCCGCAACACGCACTCGCGCAGAACGGCGCAATGAGCCAGCATGATCGCAAATGAAGCATCGTTACAGATGGTGCCAATATCGCCCAGATGGTTGGCAAGGCGTTCGAGTTCGGCCATCAGCGCCCGCAGCCAGTGGGCGCGGGCCGGCATCTCCATTCCAAGAGCCGCCTCGGCGGCGCGGGCGAAGGCAATGGCATAGGCAACCGTGCTGTCGCCCGACACGCGGCCGGCGAGCTTGGCGGCGCCTGCCAGATCGGTCCCTTGCATGAGCGATTCAACGCCTTTGTGGGTGTAGCCGAGTCTAGTTTCCAGGCGGACAATGGCTTCGCCATTGGCATGGAAGCGGAAATGCCCCGGCTCGATGATACCGGCGTGCACGGGACCGACCGCGATCTGATGAAGGCTCTCGCCTTCGGCGGGGAGAAACATATAGGGTTTCGCGTCCCACCCAGCCGCTTGTGCCCCAAGGGGATGGCGCAGACCCCAGCGGCCCTGATCAAGCCAGGGGCGCAGGTCCGGCGCATTTTGAGGTTCGTGGCCGAAAAGGTCATGGATGGTGCGCTCCAGCCGGATGGCTGGGGGATGATATTGTCCGACGGATGGGAAACGGCCGTCAGGACAGGGCAGAGTCACCACGGCCATGCTGCAGGTCGCTTCATCCAGAAGCGCCATATGAACGGCGCTCGCATCGCCCCAAAGGCCCGACAATGTCCATTGGGACACCCCGAATTGCGCGGAAATGGCCTGCCAAGACTCCGCGTCTATAACGGTACGCAGCCAAGGCCGATGGTCTCCCATCTTTTGCCCAGCGCCGATGATATCGGCCAATGTCGGTGTATTTGGCATCATCTACCCCAACATCCGGGCAACGTGCTGGAACCAGGCCACGAGTGCTGGCGGCAGATAGAGGCCTGCCACCAGCACGATTGCGAGATGCGCGAAGATCGGCAGGTAGGAGGCGCGGACCGGCGCCCGCCCGCCGGTCGGCTCGCCAAAGGCAAAGCCCTGAAGCCGCAGCAAAAGCGCGCCAAATGCGACCAGCAGACCAAGAACCAGCGCCACCGCCAAGAGAGGCGCGCGCGCGAAGGTCGAGCTTACGATCAAAAACTCACTCATGAAGATGCCGAGCGGTGGGAGCCCCGCAATGGCGATGACGCCCAGCACCAGCGACCAGCCCAGCACCGGGTGGCTTTCGGTCAGGCCGCGAATTTCGGAAATCCGCTGCGTGCCTTTGACCTGCGCGATATGGCCGACCGTGAAGAAGATCGCCGATTTTGTCAGGCTGTGCATCGTCATCTGCAGCAGGCCGGCGAAATTGGCCAGCGGCCCGCCCATGCCGAAAGCGAAGACGATGATCCCCATATGCTCGATCGAGGAGTAAGCGAATAGTCTTTTGATGTCCCGCCGCCGATAGAGCATGAAGGCAGCAAACAGGACAGAGACGAGCCCCATAGTGACCATCAGCGGGCCGGGCGCAATCGCCTCCACATTCAGCGTCATAAACATTTTGAAACGCAGGATGGCGTAAAGCGCCACATTGAGAAGCAGGCCCGACAGCACCGCGGAGATCGGCGTCGGGCCTTCGGCATGGGCGTCCGGCAACCAGGCATGCAGCGGCGCCAAACCGACCTTGGTGCCGTAGCCGAGAAACAAGAAAACGAAAGCGACGTTGAGCAACGCGGGATCGAAGGTAGCGACATGGGCGATAAGAACGGTCCAGGTCATGCCCTGAAGGCCTTCGCCGACCACCGGCACGGCTGCCATATAGACGAGAATCGTTCCGAACAATGCAAAGGCAATGCCGACACTCGCCAGGATGAAATATTTCCATGCCGCTTCCAGCGCTTCGTGCGTGCGGTAGATACCAACCATAACGACGGTCGCCAATGTCGCCAATTCGATCGCCACCCACATCAAGCCGATATTGTTGGCAATCAGCGCGAGGTTCATGCCGAACATCATCACCTGATACATGGCATGGTAGAAACGCAGATAGTTCGGCGTCAGGCGGCCGGTTTCCAGTTCATGGCCAATATAGCTGGCGCTGAACACGCTGGTGGTGAACCCGACAAAGGTGTTGAGCACGATGAAGACGATATTGAGATCGTCGATGAGAAAATAGGTTCCAGCCGGGCCGCGTCCGGCGAACAGCGAGAGCGCCGCCAGCAGCGTGAGGAAACTTACCAGTATATTGAGGCGTGCTGAGAGCCGATAACCGGGAAGAATGGCCAGCAACGCCGCCCCGATTACGGGGGTCAGCAGAACAAGACTTATGCCATGGAAGAGACCGCTCATCGCCTGTCCCCCCGGAAGCGATCCAGTGCCTGTACGTCCACCGTGTCGAAGCGCTCGCGGATTCGGAACAGGAATATTCCGATCACAATGAAGGCGATCAGAATCGAAAAGGCGACACTGATCTCCACCACCAGGGGCATGCCTTTGGCGCCCGTGGCAGCCAGGACCAGGCCATTTTCAAGCGACATGAAGCCAACCACCTGCCCCACCGCATTGCGCCGTGTCACCATGATCAGCAGGCCGAGCAGAAGGACCGAAAGCGCGAACGCTAGATCCTCTCGCGCCAGCAGATCCGCATCGGTGGTAATGTGCAGCATCACGGCCAAGGAAAGCCCGACCAGGCCAATTCCGGCCAGCATGGTCGGGCCTATGCCGGCGGCGGTCTCGATCTC
Source organism: Rhizomicrobium sp. (assembly GCA_035281345.1). Lineage (GTDB taxonomy): Bacteria > Pseudomonadota > Alphaproteobacteria > Micropepsales > Micropepsaceae > Rhizomicrobium. The sequence continues at coordinate 11,768 of DATEEB010000097.1, forward strand.
ACGATGAATGCCGAGCTGCACGATCATGCGATGCAGCGCTATCGGGACAATAATTGCCTTGAAGATGAGCGCAATGAGCGCAGTTATGTAGAGATGGGGCGCATCCTGAATATAGGCCTGCCAACCAACCGACAGTGAAAGCACAACGGCATGAAGGGCAAAGATATTGAGGAGTGAATAAAGCCGATCCTGGTAAAGCAGCATAAAGCTGACCAGTACCAGCCCGCCAGCCAGAAGATGCGCGACGTCGAACGACAGACTGTGCATCTCAAAGTCCTCGCGACACGAATAGAAGCAGCGCGCCCAGCAAACTGAGCATCAGAGCGGCGCCAAGAAATGTTGGAACCCGGAACACGCGCATCTTAGCGATGGCGGTCTCGAACAGCGCCAGCGCGAAGCAACCAAGCGCCAACTTCGCCACATAGGTGGCTCCGCCGAGCGCATAGACGGGCCATCCGCTGCGGCCGGGCGCCATACCCCAGGGAAGAAACAGACAGGCGATGAGTGAAAGATAAAGCAGCAGCCGGAGCGAAGCGGCCAATTCGATCATCGCAAGGTGGCGGCCGGAATATTCCAGCACCATCGCTTCATGGACCATGGTGAGTTCCAGATGCGTTGCGGGATTGTCAACCGGGATGCGGGCGTTTTCCGCAATCCCCACCATGACCAGCGAGAAGAGCCCCAAGCCTAGCGTCACGCGCAGGCCCACATTGGGCGACATCATAAATTGGGCGATGTTGGACAGTTGAGTCGATCCCACCAGAAGCGCAAGCGAAAATACGATCATGATCATCGCGGGCTCGGCGAGTGTGGCGATCATGACTTCGCGGCTGGAGCCGATGCCACCGAAACTCGTACCGACGTCCATGCCCGCAAGCGCCAAGAAGAATCGCGCGCTGCCCAGCAGGGCAACGATGGCAATCAGGTC
>DATEEB010000098.1:0-2045 GCA_035281345.1 Rhizomicrobium sp.
GTCGGGCTGGATACCCTGACCCCTTTTATGCATAGTCCCGCCGCTTTTGGGTATTTGAGACCCCTTTCGACCGCGCTGGACGGCATCCCGGCACTGGCCGTCAGTGGTCCCGATACGGTTCGCATCCGATCCGGCAACCCCATCCTCATCCGCGCGAATATCTTCGCCAAGATGAAGGACGGTTTTGGTGACGGCGAACTCTGCGGTCTCACTGTCTTTCTCAAGGATGAGGAGGGTGCGCCCGTGGCATTGGCCGAAATCGCCGAAGGTGAGCTTCGTCCGTTTCGCGTCTTCAATTTCTCAACGCCCTGATGTCCGGAAAAGAAAACCATGATTACGCCTGAACGCAAAAAACAAGTCGTCGCCGAATATGCGACGGGCAAGAATGACACCGGCTCGCCGGAAGTGCAGATCGCGATCCTGTCGGAGCGCATCACCAACCTCACCGAACATTTCAAGACCCACGCCAAGGACAATCATTCCCGCCGCGGCATGATCAAGATGGTGTCGTTGCGCCGCAACCTGCTGGACTATGTGAAGTCCAAGGACGTGAAGCGCTATGAAGGCATCATCGCGAAGCTGGGCCTGCGCCGCTGAGTTCGCGCAGCATAGAATTGGCACGGCCTTACGCAAAAGCGTGAGGCCGTGCTTTTGCTTTTGCGGGGGATGAGCTCCCACAAAGGCTGGTCCCATAGGGGGATCGCGGAGCGCCGGCGGGAGCCGAAGCGGCCAAAATTAAGGAAGGCCCGCGCGCAATATGGCGGCGGGTGATGACGAAAGAAAAATCCCATGTTTACGACACACAAAGAAAGCTTCGAATGGGGCGGCCGCGAACTGACCCTTGAGACCGGCAAGATTGCCCGCCAGGCCGATGGTTCGGTGCTGGCCACCTATGGCGAAACCGTGGTGCTGGCCACCGTGGTCGGCGCCCCCAATCCCAAAGAGGGCGTGGATTTCTTCCCGCTCACCGTGAATTACCAGGAACGTTATTACGCCGCCGGTAAGATTCCGGGCGGCTATTTCAAGCGCGAACGCGCCCCGACCGAACGTGAGACGCTGATCTCCCGCCTGATTGACCGGCCCATCCGTCCCTTGTTCGCGGAAGGTTATCGCAACGAAACCTTGGTGGTGGCGCAGGTCCTAAGCCACGATCTGGAAAACGATCCCGATATCGTGGCGATGGTCGCCGTCTCCGCCGCCCTGACCATTTCGGGCGTGCCCTTCAAGGGTCCGATCGGCGCTGCGCGGGTTGCTTATATCGACGGTGCGTACAAGCTGAACCCGCCGATAGACGAAATGGCCAATTCCCAGCTGGAACTGGTGGTCGCCGGCACCCATGACGCCGTGATGATGGTGGAATCCGAAGCTCAGGAGCTCAGCGAAGACGTCATGCTGGGCGCCGTGATGTTCGGCCACCGCGAAATGCAGCATGCGATCAATGCCATTATCCGCCTGGCGGAAAAGGCGGCCAAGGAGCCGCGCGCCGTGCCGGAAGATGTGCATGCGCCGATCCGCGCCAAGTTGAAGGCCGCCGCCTCGGCGGAACTGGCCAAGGCGTTCCAGCTTCCCATCAAGTTCGAGCGCCGTGACGCGCTCAGCGCGGTGAAGAAGAAGTTCGCCGCCGATTTCGTCGGCGAAGGCGAAGGCAAGGTGCCGGCCAATGTCTATTCCGGCCTTCTCCATGACGTGGAAGCCGATGTGATGCGCGGCGCGGTGCTGGACACCAAGAAGCGCGTCGATGGCCGCGATCTGACGACGGTGCGCCCGATTGTGGCGGAAGTCGGCATTCTGCCGCGCACCCATGGTTCGTCGCTGTTTACCCGCGGCGAAACCCAGGCGCTGTGCGTCTGTACCTTGGGCACCGCCGAGGACGAGCAGTTCGTGGACAGTTTGGAAGGCACCGGCAAGCAGACCTTCATGCTGCACTATAACTTCCCGCCCTACAGCGTCGGTGAAACCGGCCGCATGGGATCGCCCGGCCGCCGCGAAATCGGCCATGGCAAGCTCGCCTGGCGCGCCATCCATCCGATGCTGCCCAAGAAAGA
>DATEEB010000099.1:0-3988 GCA_035281345.1 Rhizomicrobium sp.
TCTTTTTGCTGCCATTCCATTGCATCACCACCAGCTGGCTTTCGCGTTCGCTGCCCTGGCCCACGCCCAGCAGCGCGCCGAAGCCGCGTTTTTTCATCTCCGCCTCGCCCAGGATTTCCACCTTGACGCCCAGCTTGGACAACGTGACCTTGGCGCGGCGTGCAAATTCCGCCGGATACAAAATATTCGGCGGCTCGTTCACCAGATCGCGCGCCAGGAAAATGCCGTCCGCCACGGCCGCCAATCCGGCATGCGCCTTCTTGGCCGCCGCCGGATCCGGCGTGACGATCCGCAGCGTCTTTAACTTCTTCTCATACTCTTCCAGATTGCGGGTGCGATACTTGTCGAAGGCATAGCTTTTAAGTTTGGCGCCGAAGGCCAGATGCGCCGCCAGATCCGCTTTCTTGACCTTGCCGCCTTTCTTACCTGACGCAGACGGCAGATCGATATCGATCCGGGCTTGCGCCTCTCCCGCCGCATGCAGGCGGCCCACGATCTGCGCGCCCAGTGTCTCCAGCCCCTTTTCATCCACATTTTCCGGCTTGCCCAGGCCCACTAGCAACAGGCGCGACGCTGTCATGCCGGCGGGCGCCAGCACTTCCAGCATCTGGCCCGCTTTGCCGGTGAAGCGGGAGAATTTCAGCGCTCGCGTCAAGGCGCCACCGCTGGCCTTGTCCAGACGGACCGCGCCGGGCAGCAGCAAGGCCGCGCCCTCGCCCGCGCCTACCACCCAGGCGCCGCTCCCCGCTTTGGACACGGCATCGGCGGACGCAACAAAGGAAATCTGCATGCTATATCTCCGGCTAAGGACAGGGTATTTGTGGGGAAAATCCTAGTTCTAGTGCTGGTGTCGTGGTTTCGAAGTTCGCATATCCACTATATCGGGCTAAAAGCGAACTTCGAAACCCGAACGACACCAGGATTCAATAAATTGCTAGTGTCCTTCGATTCCGAAATTCGCCTGGAACCCGATATAGAGATCATGCGAATTTCGGAATCTGGACACTAGCTTAGGTCGAATCCGGCCTCCGACAAGGGTCGCAACAGACCATGGAAAGCGTGCACGCCCAAGCCCCAGACCAGCCCGGCCCCGGCCGGGACCGGACTGTCGTGCGTGCGCCTCTGGTGCCCCGCCTGTCGCGCTATGTGCTGGGCCAGCTTTTGGCGCCGGTGGCGGTCCTGACCTTTCTGATGACCAGTGTGATCTGGCTGATCGCCGTCCTGCCGCTGATGGATTTGGTGATCAATCGTGGCCAATCGGCCTTCACCTTCCTCTACCTGATCCTGCTGGCGCTGCCGCAGCCCCTGGTCATCATCATGCCCATCGCCTTCTTCTTTGCGATCCTATTCACCCTGCACCGCCTGCAAGGCGACAGCGAATTGGTGGTGATGGCGTCGGCCGGCTATTCGCTGCGTCAGCTTGCCGTGCCCGTGCTGACGGCGGCGGCGATCGTCATGGCGCTGACCTATGCCTGCTTGCTGTATCTGATGCCCGCCGGACAACGCGCCTTGCGCGACAAGGTGTTGGACATCCGTGCCGACATGGCGGGCGCCCTGCTCAATGAAGGCGATTTCAACACCCCCGCCCGGGGCCTGACCGTGTTTATCCGGCAGTTGGGCAACAATGGCGAGATCCGCGGCATCCTGGTGCACGACAATCGCGACCGGGCGCGGCCCATCACCTACATTGCCGAAAAAGGCATTCTGGCCCAGACACCGGCGGGCAGCCGCCTGATCATGATGAACGGCACTGTCCAGGTCAGCGCGCAAGGCGGCAAGCAGCTTCAAGTGCTGCATTTCGAAAGCGACACGGTGAATTTGGACCAATTCTCCGGCCCGGCACGCAATACCTTGCGTAAGATCAACGAACGTTATCTGGGCGAACTGCTTTGGCCATCGGAACGTCAGGGCCTCACCCCCCGCATCCGCAACCAATTCTTCGCCGAGGCGCACAACCGTATCGCGCAGCCGCTTTACTGCATTGCCTTCGCCCTGATCGCGCTGGCGGCGGTGATGCGCGGCCGGCGCCAGCGCGGCAGCATCGCATTGCGCCTGACCCTGGCAAGTCTGATAGCCGCGGGGCTGCGGATCGCCGGTTATGGCATCATGGGTTTGGCGCAGCGCCATCCCCCGCTGGTGGCGGTTTTTTATCTGTTGCCGGCCTTGGGCGCGGCGGCGGGTTTTGCGGTCTTGGCCGGATACACGCCGTCCTCTTTGCTGACACGCTGGCGGGCGCATTCCATGGCTGGGGCGGCATGAGTTGGTCCTGGACTCTTTATCGCTATCTGGCGGTGCAATTCCTGACCGGATTCGCCGTGATCTACGCCATTTTTCTGACATTGGCCTTTTCCATCGACATTGTGGATCTGCTCAACCGCACCGCCAACCACAATGTGCCCACCGCCACCGTGGTGGGCATGGCGGTGCTGCAACTGCCGAATCTGGGCCAGAAAATGCTGCCCTTCGCCATTCTGCTCGGCGGGGTCTTCACCTTTGTGCGCCTGTCACGGTCGCGCGAATTGGTGGCGACGCGGGCCGCCGGCATATCGGCCTGGGACTTTCTGCTGCCGCCGCTCACCGTGGCGGTGTTCATCGGCGTTTTTGTCGTCACCCTTTTCACGCCCGTGGCCGCCAAAATGTTTTCGGAATTTGCCGGCTTGGAAGCGCGCTACGTCAAGGGCGAGGAAAGCCAGCTTTCGGTCTCCATCAACGGGCTGTGGCTTAGGCAAGGCGATGAAAGCCAGCAGTCGGTGATCCATGCCTTGCGCGTCGCGCGTCAGGGTGAGCATCTTGAGAATGTGCTGGTGCTGCTGTACGGCGCCAATGACCGCTTCACCGGCCGCATCGACGCCAAATCGGCGGACCTCAAGGATGGTTTCTGGATTCTCCAGGATTCCTGGGTGTCGGACACCAAGGGTGTGCCGGTGCATCATGACAAGTACCGCTTGCCCACCACGCTGACGGCGGAACAGATCATCGAAAGCTCCGCGTCCCCCGACACGCTTTCCTTCTGGGATTTGCCCGGTTATATCCGCGCCGCCCAGGCTGCGGGTTTCTCGGCCACCCGATACCAACTCTATCTCTATACGCTCTATGCCTTGCCCGCCTTGTTCGCCGCCATGGTTTTCATGGCCGCCAGTTTCTCCCTCCGGCTGGGGCGCGAAGGCGGCATGATGAAAGTGATCATGCTGAGCGCGGCCAGCGGTTTCGGCGTTTTCTTTTTCCAGGATCTGACCATGGTGCTGGGCCGCTCGGGCGCGGTGCCGACCTTGCTGGCGGCGACGGCGCCGGCCTTGGCATCTATTCTGATCGGCATGACTCTAATCTTCTCGCAGGAGGACGGTTGATGCGCGGCACCGCCATTCGCATCGCCACTTTGGGCGCCTGCGCGCTGTTGCCGCTGATCGCCCAAGCGGCGCAGACCAACCTGTCCACTGCGCCACCAGCCCAGAATGAGAGACCGATCCTGCTACAGGCGGATGAGATCGTCTATGACAGCGAGGCCAAGACCGTTTCGGCGGTCGGCCATGTCGAAATTTCCGATTCCGGCCGCACGCTTCTGGCGGAGCGGGTGGATTATGACCAGGCCAGTGACACGGTCACGGCACGCGGCCATGTCAGTATCACCGACGAACGCGGCAATGTCGCTTTCGCCGATCATGTGGTGTTGACCGATCATATGCGCGACGGCGCTTTGTCCGGCTTCGGCGCCCTGATCGGCAAGACCGGCCGGCTGGCGGCCCGTAGCGCCCAGCGCGTCAACGGCACCACCGTGATCGCCAACCGCACCGTCTATTCGCCTTGCGAGATCTGCAACAAGCCGGGCCAGCGCACGCCGCTCTGGCAAGTCAAGGCCGAGCGGGTGGTCTATGACCAAACCAAGCACAAGGTCCGCTTCAACAACGCCACCATCGAAGTGAAAGGCGTGCCCGTGCTCTGGGCGCCGGCCCTTTCGGTGCCCGATCCCACGGTGCGCTACACCAGCGGC
>DATEEB010000100.1:0-2996 GCA_035281345.1 Rhizomicrobium sp.
GATCGGACGCTTGGAGAAGCAGCCGATGATGTGGCTGATCATGCCAAAGCCCGGCAGGATCAGAATATAGACTTCCGGATGGCCGAAGAACCAGAACAGATGCTGATACAGGATCGGATCGCCGCCGCCCGACGGATTGAAGAAGGTAGTGTTGAAGTGACGGTCGGTGAGCAGCATGGTGATGGCGCCCGCCAGAACCGGCAGCGACAAGAGCAGCAGGAACACGGTCACCAGGATCGACCAGACGAACAGCGGCATCTTGTGCAATGTCATGCCAGGGGCGCGCATGTTGAAGATGGTGGTGATGAAGTTGATGGCGCCCAGGATCGAGGAGGCGCCCGCGATATGCAGCGAGAAAATCGCCAAATCCATGGCCGGTCCAGGCGAGCCGTAAGTGGATAGCGGGGCATAGACCGTCCAGCCGCCGCCCACGCCCAAGCCGCCGGAATCGCCTTCCACGAACATGCTCATGACCAGAAGCGCGAAGCTGAAGGGGAGCAGCCAGAAGGAAATATTGTTCATGCGCGGGAAGGCCATGTCGGGCGCCCCGATCATCAAGGGCACCAGCCAGTTGCCGAAGCCGCCGATCATGGCGGGCATGATCATGAAGAACACCATGATCAGGCCGTGGCCGGTAACGAAGACGTTGAATTCGTGCGGGTCCAGGATCTGCAAGCCGGGGAACATCAGCTCGGCGCGCATCATCATGGAGAAGAGGCCGCCGATGACGCCCGCCACCACCGCAAAGATAAGGTACATCGTGCCGATGTCCTTATGGTTGGTGGAATAGACGAAACGCCGCCAGCCGGTGGGATGGTGGGCGTGATCGCCGTGATGGCTGTCGTGGGGGGCGTCGAAGGTGGTGGTCATGGCGCTGTTTCCTATTTCGACGCGACGCGGGTGGCGCCGTTGTCGATAGCGGCGAACTCTTTCTTGGCGGTGGCCAGCCAGGCGGCATATTCGCCGTCGCTCACCACATGCAGCTCAATCGGCATATAGGCGTGGCGTGCGCCGCACAGTTCGGAGCACTGGCCGTAGAACACCCCGGTCCTGGTCGCCTTAAACCAGGTCTTGTTGAGACGGCCCGGCACCGCATCCATCTTCACGCCCATTTCCGGCAGCGCGAAGGAATGGATCACATCGGCGGCGGCGGTCTCCACTTCCACGACCTTGTTGACGGGCACATAGATGGCATTGTCCACGCCCAGCAGGCGCGGCTTGCCGGCTTTGGCGGCATCGGCGTCGGAGAGGCCCAGACTGTCAAAGGTGAAGCCCGCGGCGGAGCCCGGATATTGGTAGGTCCAGAACCACTGCTTGCCGATCACTTTGATGTGAATGTCGGCCTTGGGAAGCGTTTCCTGGAAGTACAACAGGCGGAAGGACGGCACCGCGATAAAAACCAGAATAATCACGGGGATCAGGGTCCAGGCGACTTCCAACAGGGTGTTGTGGTGCACCTTGGACGGCACCGGATTGGCGGCGGCGCGATATTTGACGACGATCCACACAAGCAGCGCCAGCACGAACAGACAGACCGCCACGATGATAAAGAGCAACAGGCGGTGGAAATCCCCGATCTGCTCCATCACCGGAGAGGCGGCTTCCTGGAAGCCCTGGCCCCAATTCACGGGCAGCGCCACTGCCGGATGCGCCGCAAAGGCCATAAGGGCAGCCGCAGCCACACCGATGCCGGATTTCCGCAAAAACATGGATAGCGACCTCGCAAATGCAGGGCGGTGGAATCCCCGCCCCTTTTTCGGATTCTTGGCAGGGATTTAGAGGGGTTAAGCCCTTAAAGTCATTGCGACCTTATGGCACGGCCCACGCCCCGCCCAAGGGCATGGACGATGGCGCTGCGGCTCTAGCTTGAACACCGCTTGCCGGAACCGCCGCCAACCCCGATATCTAAGGCGGTGCGGGACTTTTTGCCGCGCAACATGCACCCGGAGATAGCCATGGCCGACCACGATCTTTTCTTCGCCCGAACCGGCATGGACCGGGGACGGGTCCAGCAGACGGTGGATCAGGCGCTCAAAGGCTCGGACGACGGGGAGCTGTACCTGGAATATTGCCAGTCCGAATCATTCAGCTTTGACGATGGCCGGCTCAAGGCCGCCACCTTCGACACCAGCCAGGGCTTCGGCCTGCGCGCCGTGGCGGGGGAAGCAACCGGCTATGCTCATGCTAGCGAAATCTCCGAAGAGGCGATTGCGCGCGCCGCCCAGACCGTGCGGGCAGTGGCGCAGGGTTATTCCGGTGTGGCCGCCGCCCCACCCCGCAGCAACGTCAAGCTCTATACCGACATCGATCCCCTCCAGACGGCGGGTTTCGAAAAGAAAGTGAAACTGCTGGAAGAGATGAACGCCTATGCGCGGGGCCGCGACAGCCGCGTGCGCCAGGTCTCGGCCAGCCTGTCGGGAGAATGGCAACGCATCGAGATCGTCCGCGCCGGTGGCGCGCACTATGCCGATATCCGCCCCCTGGTTCGGCTCAATGTCTCGGTGATCGTGGAAGAAAATGGCCGTCAGGAAAGCGGCAGCTTCGGCGGCGGCGGCCGCAGCGGTTATGAAACCTATCTCGAACCCGATTATTGGCAGGGCGCGATCGATGAAGCCTTGCGCCAAGCCTTGGTCAATCTGACCTCGATCCCGGCGCCCGCCGGTGAAATGACCGTGGTGCTGGGCCCGGGCTGGCCCGGCATTCTGCTGCATGAAGCCATCGGCCATGGGCTGGAAGGCGATTTCAACCGCAAAAAGACATCCGCCTTCGCCGGACTTTTGGGCGAGCGCGTCGCCGCGCCCGGCGTCACGGTGGTGGATGACGGAACGATGGACGGGCGGCGCGGCTCACTGTCCATCGACGATGAAGGCACACCCACCCATCGCACCGTGTTGATCGAGGACGGCATCCTCAAAGGCTATATGCAGGACCGGCAAAATGCGCGGCTGATGGGCGTGGCCCCCACCGGCAATGGACGGCGCCAGTCTTACGCCTCG
>DATEEB010000101.1:0-4699 GCA_035281345.1 Rhizomicrobium sp.
GGAATCGCGACCGTCACCACATGCCGCGCCAAGCCGACAAAGGCGCGCAAGTAACCCAGCGCATCCTTGTTCGCCAACATGCCGCAGATCAGATAGAGCGGCCGCTCGCCATTCTCTTCCATGTCGGCCATGGCGCGCGACACCGCTTCGGCGCCGTGCGGATTGTGACCGCCATCCAGCCAGACCTCGGCGCCTTTGGGTGCGGCTTCCACCAGCGGGCCCTTTTGCAAGCGTTGCAGGCGCGCCGGCCATTCCACCGTGGCCAGACCCTTTTCCACCGCCGCGTCGCTGCCCCAGGTCAATCTCTTGCCGCCGAAACTTCCCGCATGGCGCAGGGCGGCGATGGCCACGCCCGCATTCTCGATCTGATGCCGCCCCGCCAGCTTGGGCAACGGCAGGTCCAGCAAACCGACCTCGTCCTCATAGACCATGCGGTTGTGTTCCAGGCGGCTGGCGAAATCCTGGCCGAACTCGAACACCGGAACGCCCAGCCGATCGGCGCAGGTCAAGATCACATCCCGCGCGATCTGGCTTTGTGGCCCCACCACCAAGGGCGCGCTCTTCTTGATGATGCCGGCCTTCTCCGCCGCGATGGACGCCAGGTCGTTGCCCAGAAATTCCTTGTGATCCAGGCCCACCGGCTGGATCACGGTCATCACCGGATCCGGCACCACATTGGTGGCATCGTAGGCGCCGCCCAACCCCACTTCCAGAATGGCGGCGTCGGCCGGATAGCGGGAAAAGGCCAGGAACATCGCCGCCGCCGTGATCTCGAAGAAGGTGATCTCGCGCCCCTGATTGACCTCTTCGACCTCTTCCAGCAGCGACACCAAGGCTTCTTCGGAAATCAGTTTTCCCGCGATGCGGATGCGCTCATGAAAGCGCACCAGATGCGGCGAGGTATGGACATGAACCTTGAGCCCCTGCGCTTCCAGCATGGCGCGGGCAAAGGCGCAGACCGAACCCTTGCCGTTGGTGCCCGCGACATGGATCACGGGTGGCAGCTTAGCTTGCGGATTTCCCAAGGCCGACAGGAGCCGCAGGATGCGGTCCAGCGCCAAATCTATCTTTTTGGGGTGCAGCGACAACAGGCGCCTCAGCACCGCGTCGCTGCGGGTAGTCTCCGATAGCATTACGGTGTGACGGCAGCGCCGCCATTGCCGTTGCGTCCATTGCGAACCGGCATGGACAGAACCTTGCTGCGCGGCTTTGGCTGGTTCATCAGCAGATGCAGCACCCGCGAGAGGGTGGCACGCATCTCCTTGCGATGGGTGACCATATCCAACATGCCATGTTCCAACAGATACTCGGCGCGCTGGAAACCTTCCGGCAGTTTCTCGCGGATGGTCTGCGCGATGACGCGCGCACCCGTGAACCCGATTTGCGCGCCCGGTTCGGCGATCTGAATATCGCCCAACATGGCATAGGACGCGCTGACGCCGCCGAAGGTGGGATCGGTCAACACCACAATGTAGGGCAGGCCCGCCTCGCGCAGCATGTCCACGCAAATGGTGGCGCGGGGCATCTGCATCAAGGACAGAATGCCTTCCTGCATGCGCGCGCCGCCCGAGGATACGAACAGGATATAGGGACGGTTTTCCTTGATCGCGGCCTGCAGGGATTCCACCAGCGCCTCACCCACGCCCATACCCAGGCTGCCGCCCAGAAAATCGAAGGGCTGGACCCCGATCATCACCGGCAAGCTGTCCAGGGTCCCGCGCGCGGCGGTAAAGGCTTCGGGCCGGCCGGTCTTGGCGCGCGCCGCCTTGATCTCGTCGGAATATTTTTTTTCGCCCTTGAACCTGAGAGGATCGGCGGGGACGTTGGGCGGCGTCAATTCGGTGAAACTGCCCGGATCGAAGGTGTAAGCGAAGCGCTCGCCCGGACCGATTCGCATATGATGGCCGCAGCTGGTGCAGACATTCAGATTGGCCACCAGGTCCCGGTGAAAGATCATCTCCCCACAGGAAGGGCACTTTTTCCATAGATTTTCGGGGGTGTCGCCGCGGCCACCATCCTTGCCGCCGATCAGGCCTTTGATGCGGGGACGGACGACTTTGGTGATCCAGTTCATGCCGATACCTTATCACGGCGCGCCGCATGGGTGGAACCGGCAAGGCTGCGGGCCAGATCCAGGACTTCGGCGACAATCTTATCCCGGTCCTTGTTAAGATTCTCCGCCACCCGGCCGACAATAGCCGATCCCACCACCACGCCGTCCGCCATCTGGGCGATGGTCCCAGCCTGTTCGGGGGTGCGGATACCAAAACCCACCGTGCAGGGCAGATCGGTGGCGGCGCGGACCCGCGCCATGGCGGCGCGCACCTCTTCTTGCGGCACGGATTTGGTGCCGGTCACCCCGGCGACCGAGACATAATAAAGATAGCCGGACGCCTCCGCGACGATACGCTTCAGGCGGGCATCGTCGGTGGTAGGGGTCACGAACCGCACCAGGTCCACGCCCTGGGCCAGCGCGGGCAGGCGCAGCACTTCATCTTCTTCGACCGGTAAATCCACCACGATCAGCCCGTCCACCCCGGCCGCGGCCACATCACGAACAAAGCGCGCGGTGCCATAGGCGTGGATGGGATTGTAATAACCCATCAGCACGATGGGCGTGTTCTTGTCGGCCTTGCGGAACTTCTTCACCATCTCCAGCACCCGGGCCATGCTGGCGCCGGATTTGAGGGCGCGCACGGACGAGGCCTGCACCGCGGGGCCGTCCGCCATGGGATCGGTGAAGGGCATGCCCAGCTCGATCACATCGGCGCCCGCCGCAGGCAGCTTTTCCAGAATGGCGAAGCTGGTCTCCATGTCGGGATCACCCGCGGTGATGAAGGGCACGAAGGCGGCGTGACCCGCTTTCTTCAAGCGCGCGAAGGTGGCGGTCAATCTGCTCATGAACAAATCCGGGTCACAATTTTTCTCCCAGCGCATCGGCAACCGAGAAGACGTCCTTGTCGCCGCGGCCCGACAGGCAAACCGCGATAAGCTGGTCTTGTTTCATCGTGCCCGCGATCTTGGCGACATGAGCAATGGCGTGCGCCGATTCCAGCGCCGGAATAATGCCTTCCAGCTTGGACAGCAGCATGAAGGCGTTCAGCGCTTCCTTGTCGGTGATGGAATGATACTTCACCCGGCCGATATCCTTCAGCCAGCTATGTTCCGGGCCCACGCCGGGATAGTCCAGACCGGCCGAGATGGAATGGGCTTCCAGGATCTGGCCGTCCGCGTCCTGCAGCAGATAAGACCGCGCGCCATGCAGCACTCCGGGTATGCCCTTGGAGAGAGTGGCGGCATGGCGCGGCGTGTTCACCCCATCACCCGCCGCCTCGACGCCGTGAATCTCCACCGCGCTGTCATCGACAAAGGGATGGAACATGCCGATGGCGTTGGAGCCGCCGCCGACACAGGCCACCACCAAGTCGGGCAGACGTTTTTCCATGGCCAGAATTTGGGCGCGGGCCTCAACCCCGATCACGGTCTGGAAATCGCGCACCATGGCCGGATAGGGATGCGGGCCCGCCGCCGAGCCGATGATGTAGAACGTGTCATGGACATTGGCGACCCAATCGCGCAGCGCCTCGTTCATGGCGTCCTTCAGCGTGCGCGAGCCCGAGGATACGCCGCGGACTTCCGCGCCCAACAGGCGCATGCGGAAAACGTTCGGCTTCTGCCGCTCCATGTCCACCTCGCCCATATAGATGGTGCAAGGCAGTCCGAAACGCGCCGCCACGGTGGCGGTGGCCACGCCATGCTGGCCCGCCCCGGTCTCAGCGATGATCCGGGTCTTGCCCATGCGCTTGGCGAGCAGGATCTGGCCCAAGCAATTGTTGATCTTGTGCGCCCCGGTGTGATTGAGGTCTTCGCGCTTGAGATAGATTTTGGCGCCGCCCAAATGCGCCGTCAGACGCTCTGCGAAATAAAGCGGGCTTTCGCGCCCGACATAATGGGTCAAAAGGCCCGACAATTCGGCCTGAAATTGCGGGTCCTTCTTGGCCGCCTCATAAGCCTGCTCCAGCGACAAAACCAGCGGCATCAGAGTTTCGGCGACAAAACGGCCGCCATAGGCGCCGAAATGACCGGATGCGTCGGGACCCGCACGCAAGGAGTTGGGAATCTGGTTCATGCCTGCACCGGAGATTTTGTGGCATTGACGAAAGCGCGGATGCGCGCGGCATCCTTCACGCCGGGGGCGCTTTCCACGCCGGAAGACACATCCACCAGCTTGGCACCCGATAGGGCGATGGCGCGCGCGACATTGCCGGGATCAAGTCCGCCAGCCAGGAACCAGGGCTTGGCGAAAAGGCGGCCCGACAGAATTTTCCAATCAAAGGCGCTGCCATGGCCGCCGCCGCGTTCCGCGCCTTTGGGCGGACGGGCGTCGAACATCAGCATGTCGGCGGCCTTTTCATAATCGGAGACAGCCTCCAGGTCGGCCGGTTCGGCCACCGCCAGCGCCTTGATTACCGGCAAGCCAAAGCGGGCGCGGATATCGGCCGTGCGCGGCACGGACTCGCCGCCATGCAACTGCAGAAAATCCGGACGCACAAGCTTTGCGAGTTCCCCAATCGCGCCGTCGTCCAAGTCGGCGGTCAGCGCCACAATCTGTAGCCGTCCGCGCATGTGATCGGCCAAAGCGCGCGCCTGATCCATGTTCACAAAACGCGGCGATTTGGGATGAAACACCAGCCCGCCA
>DATEEB010000102.1:0-14004 GCA_035281345.1 Rhizomicrobium sp.
CTGCGGTAAGAGTCGCACGCCATCTGGGCTGTGCGGTCATGGGCGCCACGGGTCGCGCCCCTTTTCAGGAGCGTGCTACGACCAGTGTGACGAGTTCCGGCGCGGAAGCCGGATTAGACGAAGTTATTGAGAACCAACAAGAATCTGGAACGACTTCCACGCGTGAAACCCCGGCGGATAAACCGGAAGAGAACGGTTTTGCGTCCTTGGGATTGTCCGCGGATATTCTCAAGGCGGTAGCCGATAGCGGCTACACCACCCCCACGCCCATCCAGGCGCAGGGCATCCCCCACGTCCTGCAGCGGCGCGACATGATCGGCATCGCCCAGACCGGCACCGGCAAGACCGCCAGTTTCACCCTGCCCATGATCGAAATGCTCTGCAGAGGCCGTTCCAAGGCGCGCATGCCGCGCGCCCTGGTGCTGGAGCCGACGCGCGAACTGGCCGATCAGGTGTCGGAGAGCTTCGACAAGTACAGCAAATATTCCAAACTCAGCCATGCGCTGTTGATCGGCGGCGTCTCGATGGACGAGCAGGTCAAGAAGCTGGATCGCGGCGTGGACGTCCTGATCGCCACCCCCGGCCGGCTGATGGATCATTTCGAGCGCGGCCGCATCCTGCTTTCCCAGGTCAATATCCTGGTGATCGACGAAGCCGACCGCATGCTGGACATGGGCTTCATTCCCGATGTGGAAAAAATCTGTAAGCTGCTGCCCTTCACCCGCCAGACGCTGTTCTACTCCGCCACCATGCCGCCGGAAATTCAGCGCCTTACCGACCAGTTCTTGCACAATCCGGTGCGTATCGAAGTCTCACGCCCCGCCACCACCGCCGCCAACATCTCGCAGGAAGTGGTGGAAATTCCCGCCAATGACTGGGCCAAGCGCGAGGCACTACGCCGCCTGATCCGCGAAGCCGAGCCGACGCTGAACAACGCCATCGTCTTCTGCAATAGAAAGCGCGATGTAGATGTGGTGGCCAAAAGCCTGGCCAAGCACGGCTTCGATGCCGCCCCCATTCATGGCGATCTCGACCAGTCGTTGCGCACCAAGACCTTGGACCGCTTCCGTGCCGGCGAATTGAAGATCCTGGTGGCCAGCGATGTCGCGGCGCGCGGTTTGGACGTTCCAGCGGTCAGCCATGTGTTCAATTTCGATGTACCGATCCATGCCGACGATTATGTCCACCGCATCGGGCGCACCGGCCGTGCGGGGCGCAGCGGCGCCGCCTATATGTTGGCCTCGCATCGCGACGGCAAATATCTGGAAGCCATCGAAAAGATCACCGGACAGAAGCTGGCGCGCCGCGAGATGATGGACATCGAAGTGCGCGAAGAAAGCCGCCCCCGCCGCGACCATGATCGCAAAGGGCGCGCGGGCGGACGCGAACGCGGCCGTGGCGGCAAGGATCGCGATCGCCGCCCTCCCGGCGGAAAGTTTCACGATCAGGTCGCCAGCATGGAGCCGGTGGAAACGGCCGTGCCAGTGGCGGCAGAGGCGCCAGCGCCGCAACCGCGTCCCGAAAAACCGCATCGCGACAAGCCGCACCAAGACAGGGCGCATCAAGGCAAACCGCACGCCGACAAGCCCTATCAGGAAAACCGCCACAAGCAGGATCGCGGCAACCGGCGTCAGCACAATGAGCAAGCCGCCAGGCCCGAAGCGGTGGACAAGAGCGAATTGCCCGCCTTCTTGTTCCGGCCGGTTCCGGTCCGCAAGCCTGAGCCGCAACAATAGACGGTGTGCCCGTGGCTATGGCTAAGTCCTTGTCGAAATGGCCGAATAGTGCCACCCGGGGCCGGATAATGGACATTTCAGCGCAAGAAACCCCGATTATTTAACGCTTTTTATACAGCGGGTGATGAGACTGGTGTAAACCGGGATGGACCCGAAGGGGGCGGCTTTGAACCACGATCGCGAACAGGCTTTTGCCAAGACCGCGCTCGCCTTGATGGGCGAAGTCCATGTCGTGGCCACGCCGGACAATTTCGAGCTGTTCTACGCCTATGCCTCGGGCGAGAACCCCGCCATCACGCAAATGATGAGCGCCTTCATCAGCAGCAAAAAAACCTTCACGCCGGAAATCCTGGCCGATCTTCGGGTGCGGTGCCTGTCGGGCGCGCGGGCGGCACAAGTCGTGGAGTCGCTGGGTGGCAACATGGATGCCGTCATCGCCGACATGCTGGGCAAGCTGGAAAGCTCGGCGCGCGACACCGCCGACTATAAAGATGCCTTGTCGGCCGCGACCGGTCAGTTGGGCGGCGAGCGCAACCCCGCCGATGTGCGCAAGCTGGTAGACGGATTGATCGCCGCCACCCGCGCCATGGAACAGCGCGCCAAGAGCCTGGAAGGCGAATTGCAAGCCTCCTCGCAGCAAGTCACGGAACTGCGCACCAAGCTGGCCGATGTCCGCAAGGAAAGCATGACCGACGCCTTGACCAATATCGCCAACCGCAAGGCCTTTGACGAAGCGGTGCTCGCCGCCATGGCCGGCGTGTCCCAGGAGGGCGAACAAGTCACCTTGCTGTTGTGCGACATCGATCATTTCAAGAAATTCAACGATACCTGGGGCCATCAAACCGGCGACCAGGTGCTGAAGCTGGTGGCCGCCTGCCTGTCAGAAAACGTCAAGGGCCGCGACACCGCGGCCCGTTACGGCGGCGAGGAATTCGCGGTCCTGCTGCGCGGCACCGGCCTGGACGCCGCCACCAAGGTGGCCAACCAGATCCGCACCACGGTGGAAACCAAGAAGCTGGTGAAGAAGTCCACCGGCGATATCCTGGGCGCCATCACCATCTCGGTCGGCGTCGCCCAGTTCGCGCCCAATGAGACGATTGACGCCGTGGTGCGCCGCGCCGACGCCTGTCTGTATGGCGCCAAGCACAATGGCCGCAATCTGGTGATCAACCAGAACGATGCGCGCATGGCATCGCTGGAAACCAGCGCGGCTTAGCCGTTCACGCCATCTCCAGATAGTCCTTCCACGATATGCGGGCCATACCCGCAGGCACCGCCTCATCCGCGGCAACCATCTCCGGCGCATGCGTTTCGGATCCGACATCCTGACGCGCCAGGTTCGCCCAATCATGTTCGAATATCTTCCCGAAATAGGCGGCCAATGGCGCATCTTCGAAGAGCAGACTGGCATCGCGGTTGAGGGTAATGCCAAGCTGCGAGAGATTCTGGCTTCCGATCATCACCCGCTTGCCGTCCGCGATCACGCCCTTGGTATGGCAATTCTTCTGGACCTTCACCTTGCCCATGTCGAAACCGCGATCCTGCAGGGCTTCCAGATTCTCGCGTGCGTCGCTCGCCATCAGTATCCGAAAAATGATACGCACATCGACGCCCGCATTCTGCTTCTGCAGTATCGCATCGAGCAGTTCGCCCAACTCCGCCTGGCCGTCTTTTGCCGCGTTAAAAGTCTGATTCTGAATCAGCAGTGTCTTGGTTGCGCCCTTGATCAGCTTGAGCATCACCCCCTTGTAATTGTCCGGCGTCAGCAGAGGCTGGACGGTGAATTTCCGGTTGGCGCTGAACGGCTTGAAATACTGGAACGAAACTGCCCGTTCCTCCGCCATCTCATCGAGCAGACCTGAGCCCGGCAGCAGGATGTCCGGCGCCAAGACCAATTCCTGTCCGCCCAAGGCCTGGTTCTGGGTGAAATCATGGCGAATATAGTTCTCATACGCTTTGGCGATGTCAGCGTTTTCCAGCACGATATGCCAGTCCCGGTTATAGGTGGTGAGCCAGCTGCGCTTTTGCGGCGTCTCACCCAGCGGATCGGCCTTGGGCAGGTTCGAGCTCTGCCAATTTCCGCTGGAAAGCCAGATCGCGCGCGAATCGCGCACCGCCACCTTGATGTGATAGGAGGTCGCGACCCACCCGTTTTTAATGCCGGTTTTCACCCAGGCATATTCGAATTTGCTCTTCAAGGCGGACTTGAGGCCCTTGACCATCTTCTCATCGGAAAGATCGTCCTTCTTGGTTCCACTGCCCTGGTTGCTGCCGGCCTGGATCGCCATTGTCATGTGCTTGAAGCTTTTCTTGGTGCCCGCCTTCTTAAGCGCATCCCGGATGTGCGGGGCGCCGAAATCATACATGCCAACGGTCAGCTTGGTTTTGACGCCGCCGATAAATTGCTCCAGCACCGGCCAGCCCTGATCCGGACTGACGCAGGCGGTCAGTTTCATCTTCGCCGTTACCGGCTCCAGCTTTGGTCCCGTCGATGGCGGCTTGTAGACGATCTCCTGCGCAAGCGCTGTCCGGTTGCGGTAGGATTCGATGGCCGGCCACGCGGGATGCATGGCCATCAGATCCGCAATCGTGGGATTGACCACTTCCACGGGCATGCCGGCAAAGCTCGCGGGCAGAGGCGCAACGCCCTTGTCGCGCAACGCGGCGGGCGCAAGCCGCTTTCTGACCTTCACCACGATGGCCGGCTTCTTGGTGATCCACCCATTTTCAAACACATAACCGCCGCGCACCTCCAGAACATCGCTGCGATTGGCAAGCTCCGCTTTGGCCGCGGCGAGAGGACCCAGAGGCGCGGGTAGTTGCGCCCCAGGCACAGGCAGAACAACAGGACCGGCTCCGTCATAACCGCCCGATCGCGGCAAAGTCACCGATAGGGTGATCGGAATCGTCCAGGTTGCAGTGTCGCCGGAACAGGTCATGACAGGGTTGCAGGCCGGTTCCGCCGCGTCCCTGGTGTCCCGTCGTTCCGGCCGGCGCATGTTCTGATTCACGCTTCGGCTTGCTTGCGCGACCATTTCGTCGACGAAAGCCTTGCTGCCAGGGCTCGTCGCCTGGGCCCGGATATCTGCGATGATCCGGCTGATGCGGATACCTTCGTTGGCGAGCCATTTGACATGGTCATCGCCCATGTCCGGCGTCCAAACCTGTCCGTCGATGGCAAGTGTGCGTCCCCTTGCGTCCTTGGCGGGCACGCCGGAATGATGCAACCCCACCACTTCCCAACGATCATTGTAAACGGGGGAACCGGAAGATCCCGGCGACGTATCCGTCATGTAAGTGAGGAACGAGTCCGAAATATCGACCAGATTATTCTCGCGCAACGCCAATTGTTTGTAGCCGCCGGACGGATGCTGGATAACGTTGAGCCATTGGCCGAGAATGGCCTTGCCCTGTTCTTCCAGCATCGGATTGAAGCCAAAGTCGGACAATAGGCGCCCATCGGCGGCGTTCACCGCGACCGCCACCACCGAATAATCGAGCTCGGCATTGGTGAGAAAAAACGCGCCCGGATCCAGGGCAAAGAGCGACGGCGGGCAGGCGGCGCCATCGGGTCCGAGTTGATAATTGAATTCCGCCTTGGAATTGGCGGCGTCAGCCGCACTGTTCAGCACATGGTGATTGGTCATCAGCAGGCGCGGTGAAATCAGAAAGCCGGTGCCATAGCCTTCCGGCGATCCAGCCTTGAAATCGACCCATATGCGGGCCACCGTGCGCGAGACATCCAGGCCCCTCTCCAAGAAGGCGATGCCCATCAGATCGTTCGATCCCATGATGCGTTCCAGCCCATCCGGTTCGCGCAGCCCCATGCTTTCGCCGGCGGCGATACCCATTACGCTGCCGCCGGCAATCAACCGGCCGGCCTGTTCGGCGGGAATCCCGCGTCTTTGAAGGAACATGCTGACGCGCGCCGGCGTATCGACAGTCAGCAACTTGCCGCTGGCGATTTTGAACAGATTGCGTTGCCGCGCCTCGGTACGGTCCTGGAATCGCTTCCAAGTCTGTCCCAATTGGAAATTGTCGATCATCATCACGCCCCTCCGCTATTGCAGACGAAGATATGCGCTCTTGCGGCAGACGATCGGCATCATGAAATGAGACAGAACGCTGCGAAAAACGCACACCAAGCCACACGCCGGGCCACCGGCCCAACATAAGATTCCAGCAAATGACCCAGCCACGAAAGGCAACAGCTCGGTGACAATAGCCAGGAAACATGACAAGGCAAAGTCGTCCGTTCGCGCTCGTATGCGGCGATGATTCTGACAAATACTCAGCGCGCAGGGATGGAAAGAACCGCAATCCGGTGATCAACCCGAGCGATACCCGTATGGCGACGCCGCGGGCGAATCCGCGCTATGCTGCTTGCCGGTTCCGCGAGGGGGATTCGTGCGCCAGACATTCGATTGCGTCACACTGATAGCCGAAGGCAAGGTCGCGATCATCGCGCTGGACCAGCCCGACACCATCAACGCCTTGTCCGAGGCCATGGTCGCCGATCTCAACGCCGCGCTGGATGCCGTGGAGGCGGGCGGCTTCCGCGCCTTGGTCCTGACCGGCACGGGCCGCGGCTTTTGTTCCGGCGCCGACATGAAAGAACTCCCGGCCCGCCGGGTGGAAGGCGCCGGAAAAGTGCTGGAGCAACTGTTCCACCCCCTGTTCCGGCGGCTGCGCGATTTTGACATGCCCATCGTGACGGCGGTGAACGGCCCGGCGGTGGGGATCGGCATGAGCCTGGCCTTGATGGGCGATCTGATCGTTGCAGGCGCTAGCGCCTATTTCCTGCTCTCCTTCTCGCGCATCGGTCTGGTGCCGGATGGTGGTATCACCTGGACGCTGCCGCGCCTGATCGGACTGACGCGGGCGCGCGAATTGGCGCTGTTGGCGGACCCGCTACCGGCCGAGAAGGCGCTGGAATGGGGTCTGATCAACCGGGTGATCGACGATGCAAGATTGATGGAGGAAGCCCGGGCGCTGGCAAAGCGCCTGGCCGATGGTCCTGCCGCCCTGCCCCTGACCCGAAAATTGTTCTGGGACCACGAAAGTCACGAAGCGCAATTGGCGCGGGAAGCCGATGCCCAGCAAAAGGCGGGCATAACGGAGGATTTCGCAGAAGGCTTGGCGGCGTTTCAGGCAAAACGCGAACCCAAATTCAGCGGGAAATAGTTTTGAACTAAGGTCAGGTAGTCATGAATGTTCGGAATCTGATTTGGGGTCTTGAGGAGCTATCAGACAAAGCGCTCCAAGAAAAATTGTGGACTGGCACGGTTGAAGGGGAAATGTCTTCCTTTGTCGAAGCCATTTGCTCAGTCTTCGATGACTCCGGCCTTAGCCGTGTACTGGATTCAAGTGATCCTATGGATGAAATTTCGCCGGAAATCCGGGAGAGGGCAATTCGTCTCGGTCGCTTAATCAAACAGGTGCCACAATCAGCCACCCCCCTCGAAATCATCCAATGCTCTGTTATGGACGAAGTGAGAACCTTGGCGGGGGAGCTATTGACCCTTGTAAGAAAAAATATACCCGCAGAGCAAAGTGAATTCCGGAGATATGATACCTGATACTCAACTCCCTAGCGGGATTTTCTCCGCAGCAGTTTTGGGGCAAGCGCCGCAGCATGGGCCTTGCGCGCCCAGGCCGCAAATTCCTCCGGATCGTCCAGCAACCGCTCCGGCACGGCATAGTAGGAGGTGACCATCATTTTCTCGCCGCGCGGAAATGAGAATGCCACGCACCCTTCCGCCAGAAAATCCGCGCGGTTGTGATCGCCGGTCTTCAAGTACAGAGTCTCACCGGCGACCAGTCCGATCATCACATCCTCCGCATAGAGGCCTTCGCCGCCGAACATGCGGCGAATACTGACACGGCCGAAAAATTGAAAAAGATCGTCGAAACGGGAAGGGTGAGAAGCGGTTCGCCGCAGGCGAACAGAATGGTCCTGTGGACCATTTTGAGCGCCGAACGCCGCGAGCTTGGGCGAGCGGCCGGAACCCCGTTTCATCCTTCCGCCGGCGTGATCTGCACGCTCTCGCCGCAGCCGCAGGCCGATGTCTGGTTCGGATTGTTGAACACAAACCGCGCGCCCAGTTTCTCCTGG
Source organism: Rhizomicrobium sp. (assembly GCA_035281345.1). Taxonomy (GTDB): domain Bacteria; phylum Pseudomonadota; class Alphaproteobacteria; order Micropepsales; family Micropepsaceae; genus Rhizomicrobium. The sequence continues at coordinate 7,852 of DATEEB010000102.1, forward strand.
ATAAAATCCAGCTCGGTGCCGATCAAAAACAGGATCGCCTTGGGATCTATGAAAATCTTGACGCCCTTGTCTTCCATGACCTCTTCGAAAGGCTTGCTGTCCTCGGCATAGGCCATGGTGTAGCTCATGCCGGCGCAGCCGCCATTGGTGACGCCGACCCGCAGGCCGAGATATTTTCCGTCCGCCTTCGCCATGATGTCCTGCAGGCGCGCGGCAGCAGCCTCGGTCAGCTTGACCGGCTTGGGACGCTCTCTTTTGGGCCGCTGCGTTTGCATCAGAACATATTCAATTCGAGTTTGGCTTCTTCACTCATGCGCTCAGGCGTCCAGGGCGGATCGAAGGTCATGTTGACCGTGACTTCGCCGATTCCGTCCACCAATTGCAGCGCCGTCTTGACCATGCCGGGCATTTCGCCCGCCACCGGGCAATTGGGGGCGGTCAAAGTCATGTCCACCGCGACATCCTTATTGTCCGCGACATCCACCTTATAGATAAGGCCGAGTTCGTAGATATCAACCGGGATTTCCGGGTCATAAACGGTCTTGAGCGCCGTCACCAGTTTGCTGGTGAAGTCGTCCAGTTCCACTTTGCTCAAGGCCGAGGCCTGCGGCGCGGTCTCGCTCATGTCGCGCCCTCCTCCACAGCGTTTCTATAGGTGTGCCAAGCCAAGGTGGCGCATTTCACCCGCATGGGAAATTCCGAAATCCCGCCCATCACTTCCAGCCGCTCCCGATCGTCTTCCGGCAGATCGCTGGCATCCTCGCCCTTCACCAGATGCAGGAACCCCTGCATCAGCCGGTCGGCTTCGGCACCCGTGCGGCCCTTGAGCATGTCGGTCATCATCGAGGCGGAGGCCTGACTGATGGCGCAGCCCTTGCCTTCAAACCTGATGTCGGCGACGCGATTGTCCTGGCCCAGCTTGAGATAGACCGTCACCCGGTCGCCGCACAGCGGATTATAGCCTTCCGCCTTGTGGCTGGCGCCTTCCAGCGCGCCGTAATGACGCGGATGGCGCGAATGGTCGAGAATGACCTCCTGATACAGTTCGCGAAGTGCATTGTCCGTCATGTCAGTATCCCGCGCGCCTTGGAAAGGCCCGCAATCAACGCATCCACATCGGCGCGCGTGTTGTACAAGGCAAAACTCGCCCGGCTGGTGGAAGCGACGCCGAAACGCTCCATCAACACCTGGGCGCAGTGATGTCCGGCACGGACCGCCACGCCTTCCCGGTCCAATATGGTGGCCAGATCGTGGGCATGCATCCCCTCGGCCTCGAAGGACAGGATTGCGCCTTTGCCGGGGGCATCGCCGATCACCCGCAGCCAGTTGAACTGTTTCACCTGCTCGCGAGCATAAGTCAGAAGGTCGTGCTCATGCGCCGCCACCGCTTTGCGGTCCAGCGCCATCAGATAGTCCAGCGCCGCGGCCAGGCCCACCGTTTCGATGATCGGCGGAGTTCCCGCCTCGAACCGGGCCGGCGGATCGGCATAGGTAATACGGTCCTGGGCGACTTCCCGGATCATCTCGCCGCCGCCATTAAAGGGCCGCATGGCTTTAAGATGCGCGCGCTTGGCGTAAAGCGCGCCGATGCCGGTGGGGCCGTACAGCTTATGGCCGGTGATGGCGTAGAAATCGATGTCCAGCGCCTGGACATCCACCACCGCATGCACCGCGCCCTGGCAGCCATCGGCAAGAACCGGCACGCCCTTGGCATGGGCGCGAGAGACGATTTCTTTGAGCGGCGTGATGGTGCCCAGCACATTGGACATATGGGTGACGGCGACCAACTTGGTCTTGCCATTGATGGCGGCATCCAGCGCCTCGATATCCAGGCTGCCATCGTCCCGCACATCCACCCAGCGCAGCACCGCGCCATGACGTTCACGCAGGAAATGCCAGGGCACGATGTTGGAATGATGTTCCATCACCGTCAGCACGATCTCGTCGCCCGGCTGAATCAGGGGCGCCAAGTAAGAATAGGAAACCAGATTGATCGCCTCGGTGCCGCCCTTGGTGAAGACGATCTCGTCCTCGCGGCTCGCACCCAGAAATTTCTGCACCGTGCGGCGCGCCGCTTCATAGCGGTCGGTGGCGGCGGCGGACAGAAAATGCACCCCGCGATGAACATTGGCGTATTCACTTTGAGCGAAGTCGCGCATCACGTCCAACACGACGCGCGGTTTTTGGGCGCTGGCGCCGCTGTCCAGATACACAAGCGGCTTGCCATAGACCTGACGCGACAATATTTCGAAATCGGCGCGGGCCGTTCCGGCGTCAAAAGAAGCAGAAATTTTCGTTTGCGCCGTCATGCTACCGCCTTCAGCGCCGTCAGCAATTCGGCCGCTACCCGTTCGCGCAGGTCGGTATGGCCAATTTCGGCCACCGCGTCTTCCAGAAAGGCTTGCAGCAACAGGCCGCGCGCCTGGCCTTCCGGAATGCCGCGCGCCCGCAGATAAAACAGCGATTCCGCATCCAAGTCGCCCACCGCCGCGCCATGGGCGCATTTGACATCGTCGGCGAAGATTTCCAGCTCCGGCTTCAGATCGGCCTCGGCCGCGTCGCCCAACAGCAGCGCCTTGGCGCTCTGGTTGCTGTCGCTGCCGTCGGCGCCCTTGGCCACCGTCACCTTGCCCTGATAGACGGCGCGCGCACTCCCAGACGCGACATGCTTGAACAATTGGGTGCTGTTGGTGTTGCCCACCCGGTGGATCACATGGGTGGTGACATCGCTATGGGCATGTGCGTCCAGCACCGCGACACCGGAGAGATGCGCCTCAGCTCCCTCGCCTTCCAGCGCGATATCCAACTCCATGCGCGACAGCTTGCTGCCAAAGCCGGCGAAATGGGCGCGATAGTGCGCCCGCGCCGCCAGATGCACCGAGGCTGCTTCCACCAGCACGGCCTGGCCGTCCGCGGGCGAAATCCGCACATGTTCCAGGCTCGCGCCTTCGCCCAACACAATCTCAAATCCGACATTGCGGAAATCGGTCTCTATGTTCTTTTGGCCCACGCCTTCCACCAGGGTCAGCGCAGCACCCCCTTCCAGCACCAGCAAACCGCGAACATGGCCGGGGCCGGTGAAATCTAACTTCAACACATCGGCGATTTGCGCACCCGCAGGGACACGCAACGCCACGCCGCCCGCCGACAGCACCAGGGAAGCGGCGCGCATCACATTCTGGGTCGGACGTGCAAAATGGTCCATCACCCAAGGGGGCGGATCGGGCTGGGCAAGATCGAACATCTCCACCCCGCTGGGCAGATTGCCCACCAGCCACCCGGCCGTCACCGCGCCCAGACCTTTTTCGCCCAACGCCGATTTGAGGTCGGAATATTTCCATTCCTCGATCCGGCGATGCGGCACGCCGTGGCTATGCACCACGGCGGCGGCTTCGGCCTTGCGATCGAGGTTCAGCGCCAGCGTCATGCCGGCTCCTTCACAATATGCTCATAGCCCTTGGCTTCCAGCTCCAGCGCCAGTTCCTTGCCGCCTTCCGCCACGATGCGGCCCTTGGCCAGCACATGAATGCGGTCGGGCACGATATAATCCAGCAGGCGCTGATAATGGGTGATTACCAGCATGGCACGGGAGGGATCGCGCAGCGCGTTCACCCCTTCCGCCACCAGCCGCAAGGCATCGATGTCCAATCCGGAATCGGTTTCGTCCAGGATCGCCAGCTTGGGCTCGAAGATCGCCATCTGCAGGATCTCCAGGCGCTTTTTCTCGCCGCCGGAAAAGCCGACATTCAAGGCGCGCTTGAGCATCTCTTCCGAGACGTTCAGTGTCTTGGCCTTGGCCCGCACCAGCTTGAGCACGCCCACCGCATCCAGATCGCTTTCGCCCCGCGCCCGGCGCTGGGAATTCAGCGCGGTCTTGAGGAAGGTCATGGTGGTGACGCCGGGAATTTCCACCGGATACTGCATCGCCAGGAACACGCCCTTGGCGGCGCGCTGTTCCGGCGCCAACGCTGCCAAGTCTTCGCCTTTATAGAGAATGCTGCCCTGGGTGATGTCATAACCGGCGCGGCCCGCCAGGACATAAGACAAAGTGGACTTGCCCGAACCGTTGGGACCCATGATGGCATGCACTTCGCCGGCACCGATTGTCAGGCTCAGGCCTTTGAGGATTTCCTTGCCGTCAACCGCGACATGAAGGTTCTTGATCTCAAGCATGACTAACCTACTGAGCCTTCCAAAGAAATACCGACCAGCTTCTGCGCTTCGACCGCGAATTCCATCGGCAGTTGCTGCAGCACTTCCCGGCAAAAGCCATTGACGATCAACGACACCGCCTCGTCCTGCGGAATGCCGCGCGCCAGGCAATAGAACAACTGATCCTCGGCGATCTTGGACGTGGTCGCCTCATGCTCGATGCGCGCGCTTTTGTTGCGGCTTTCGATATAGGGCACGGTATGGGCGCCGCAGTCGCCGCCGATCAACAGCGAGTCGCACTGGGTGTAATTGCGCGCATTCTTGGCCTTGCCATAGACGCTGACCAGGCCGCGATAGGTGTTCTGCGCCTTGCCCGCCGAAATGCCCTTGGAAATGATCCGCGACTTGGTGTTGGCACCCAGATGGATCATCTTGGTGCCGGTATCGGCCTGCTGGTAGTGATTGGCGATGGCGATGGAATAGAACTCGCCCACGCTACCCTCGCCGCGCAGGATGCAGCTGGGATATTTCCAGGTGATGGCCGAGCCGGTTTCCACTTGCGTCCAGCTGATCTTGGACTTCTTGCCCCGGCAATCGCCGCGCTTGGTGACGAAATTGAAGATGCCGCCCAAGCCGTTCTCATCGCCCGGATACCAGTTCTGCACCGTGGAATATTTTATCTCGGCATCGTCCAGCGCCACCAGCTCGACCACCGCGGCATGCAGCTGGTTCTCGTCGCGCTTGGGCGCGGTGCAGCCTTCCAGGTAACTGACATAGCTGCCTTCATCGGCAATGATCAGCGTGCGCTCGAACTGGCCGGTCTCGCTGGCATTGATGCGGAAATAGGTGCTGAGCTCCATTGGGCAGCGCACGCCCTTGGGCACATAGACAAAAGTGCCGTCCGAGAACACCGCCGCGTTCAGGGTGGCGAAGAAATTGTCGGTCACCGGCACCACGCTGCCCAGATACTGTTTCACCAGATCGGGATAATCGCGGATCGCCTCGCTGATCGGGCAGAAGATCACCCCCGCCTCGTTGAGCTTTTCCTTGAAGGTGGTGGCGACCGAAACGCTGTCGAACACCGCATCCACCGCCACACCGGCCAGCGCCATCTGCTCGTGCAGCGGAATGCCCAGCTTCTTGTAGGTCTCCAGCAGCTTGGGATCGACTTCGTCCAGCGATTGTTTCTTGGGCGTGTTCTTGGGCGCGGCATAATAATAGGCGTTCTGGTAATCGATCTGGGGATAATGCACCCGTGCCCATTTGGGCTCGGTCATCGCCTGCCAGCGCTTGAACGCGCCCAGCCGCCATTCCAGCATCCAGTCCGGCTCGCCCTTCTTGGCCGAGATATAGCGCACCGTATCTTCCGACAGGCCCTTGGGCGCGCGCTCCATCTCGATATCGGTGACAAAGCCGTATTTGTATTTTTCGCCGATCTCGGCGACCTGTTGCTTGGTTTCGGCGGCGATGCTCATGCCGCCTCCTTTGCGCGCACGCGCTCATGCAATTTCACCAGCGAGGCGATCGCGGCGGTCACATCCTCCATGGTCGAGGACCAGCCAAAACTGGCGCGCAGGGCGCAAGCCGCCAGCTTTTCGTCCACCCCCATCGCCGCCAGCACATGGCTGATCGTGACCTTGCCGGAGGAGCAGGTCGAACCGGAACTCATCATCACCCCATCCAAATCCAACCCGATCAGCGCGGTCTCGGCCGTCAAACCCGGAATGGCGAAGGCCGAGGTGCTGCACAGCCGCTCGGCGGACGCGCCGAAAATCACCGCTTCCGGCACCGCCGCTTTCAGGGCCGCTTCAAAATGATCGCGCAAATGGGCGATGCGGGCGCGCTCGCCCCCGCCATCGGACAGGCTATGCGCCGCCGCGCCGAAACCGGCGATGCCGCACAGATTCTCGCTGCCCGCGCGCAAGCCCTTTTGCTGGCCGCCGCCCACCAGTTGCGGCATGAGTGGCACGCCCGCTTGAACCAGCACCGCGCCCGCGCCCA
>DATEEB010000103.1:0-8445 GCA_035281345.1 Rhizomicrobium sp.
TGAGCGCCTTGGCATAGAGATAGAAAGCCGCAAGCGTGCCGAACAGAAGAATGAAAGCGGTGAAGACATAGCTGGTGGTGTCCCACACGCCCATGACCCGCCAGGGCGGATGCACGAAAGACAAAGCCACGCCGCCCACCATCATGCCCCATCCCGCCACCACGGAGGCGCCATGGCGGCGCAGCAATTGCGCCGGCTGGATGGAATTGAACGCGGCCGCCACCGCCGAGGCCAAGCCCCAGAACAGCGCCGGTGGCGAAATGGAAAGCGCGCCCCATTTGCCATGGGTCACCAAAAAGAAAGTCCCCAGCATGGCGAGCGCGATGGCGCCCAGCTCACGCATGGCGGGAAGGCGGCGGCCCACCAGCGCCAGCCACAGCGCGATCATGGCCGGGGCGGTAAATTGCAGGACGGTGGCGGTAGCGGTGTTGGAAGCGTCAATCGCCGCCATATACGTGTATTGGACCGCCAGCATGCCCGCGATCCCGAACAGGATCAGGCTGAGCGCATCGCTGCGCCAGATCGCCAGCACTTGGCGCCCCTGGCGGAGCGCCGCAACCAAGACCAGGACCGAGCCGGCGCATAACAGCCGCATGGTCACCAGCCAATCGATGCTGACACCACGCCGTTGGAACAAAAATTGCGCAAAGGTGCCTCCCACCCCGAAAAAGATGGCGGCGCCCACGGCACAAACAAATCCGGCTCTGTTCACACCCCTTTATGACCGTCCAGGCGAGCGACGGTCTAGTGTCCCGATTCCGAAATTCGCTTGACCTCTATATCGGGCTCCGTGCGAACTTCGAAACCACGACACTAGCCGGGCTTGCGGAAGCGCAAGGTCATACGGTCGCTTTCACCGATGGCGTCGTATTTGGCGCGATCGAAGTCGGCCGGACTGGACTGGCCCTTCTCGGCGCTGCGGCGCACCGGCGGCAAGGTCCAGACGCCGAAGGGATGGTCCTTGGTGTCCTTGGCATTGGCGTTGATTTCCGAGCGCGCTTCCAGCTTAAAACCGGCCCTTTGAGCCAGCGCGATCACATGATCGGTGGAGACATAACCATTGCTGGCCTCATGCACCATCGGCTTGGGATCGGCGCGATGCTCCTCGATCGCCAGGACGCCACCCGGCTTGAGCGCGGCATAGAAATCACCCATGGCCTTGTCCGCCATGCCCGGCGTCCCCATCCAATTGTGAATGCTGCGGGCGGTGAGCACCAGATCGGCGCTGCCGGCCGGTGCCAGAGGGCCGGTGTCTTTGTTGAACAGCGTGTATTGGACGGTGCCGTAGGTGGCGGCATTCTCGAACTTGGCGGGCAGTTTCTGGTCGGGACGGCCGAAAGCGGCGATGTAGTGTCCGCCGGTTTCCTTGGCATAGGGAGCCAGGATCTCGGCCCAATAGCCGCCGCCAGGAGAAATCTCGATCACGGTCGCTCCGGGCTTGAGCCTCCAGAATTCTAGGCTGGCGGCAGGATGGCGGGCGCCGTCGCGGGCGGCATTCTCACCGGCACGGGCGGGCGAGGCCACCGCGGCGGTCAACTTGGCATCGGCGGCGAGCGCCGAAAGCGGCATCAGCCCGCTCAAGGCCATAGCCAAAAACAAGGTGCGAACGGTCATGCGCTTCCTCCTTATTGTTTGTTTTGCCGCGACGGTGAACGCAAGCTGCGGCGAATTTGTGTCTGCCGGCCGTTAACGCGGACGGAATGACAATTTCGCGACAGATGGCGATAATATCCCTCTCCCCTTGTGGGAGAAGGAAATGCCTCAAATATCCGCGTAGCAACGCACTTCTTGGTCCGCGCCGGGCGTGGTCAAAGCGCCGTCACGCGCCGGGCCGACATTCTTGGCATAGCGCGCCAGCACGCCGGTCTTGAAGCCCGGCGGCTTGGGCTTGAACGCGCGTCTGCGTTCCGCCAGTTCGGCATCCGTCAGTTCGACATCCATGGTGCCTTTTTCCGCATCGATGGTGATAATGTCGCCATCCCTGAGCAGGCCGATGGGGCCCATGTCAGCGGCTTCCGGCCCGACATGGCCGACGCACAGACCGCGCGTCGCGCCCGAGAAACGCCCATCGGTGACCAGAGCGATATTCTCCACCCCCTGCCCGTACAGCGCCGCCGTGGTCGAAAGCATTTCGCGCATGCCGGGCCCCCCCTTGGGCCCTTCCCAGCGGATCACCAGCACATCGCCTTCCTTATAATCGCGCCGCTCCACCGCCGCGAAGCAATCCTCCTCGCAATCGAACACCCGCGCCGGGCCGCGATGCTTGATATGCTTAAGGCCCGCGATTTTCACGATGGCGCCGTCGGGCGCCAGATTGCCGCGCAATCCCACCACGCCGCCGGTCGGGGTCAGGGCGTTCTTCACCTCGACCATGACCTTTTGATCGGGATTGAATTTCACGTCCTTCAGATTCTCCGCCACCGTCTTGCCGGTCACCGTGATACAGTCGCCATGCAGCAGGCCCGCATCCAGCAGGATGCGCATCAGCATGGGCACGCCGCCTGCTTCCCACATATCCTTGGCGACATATTTTCCGCCCGGCTTGAGCGAAGCCACATAGGGCGTCTTCTTGAAAATCTCCGCCACATCGAACAGATCGAACTTGATGCCCGCCTCACTGGCCATGGCGGGCAGATGCAGCGCCGCATTGGTCGAACCGCCGGTGGCCGCCACGACCATCGCCGCATTCTCAAACGCCTTGCGCGTCGCGATATCGCGCGGGCGCAAATTTCTGGCCAGCAAATCCATCACCGTCTCGCCCGCTTTGAGCGCGAAATCATCGCGGCTGAGAATTTCGGCGGGGGGGCCGCTGGAATAAGGCAGCGCCAGGCCAATGGCCTCGGCGACACAGGCCATGGTGTTGGCGGTGAACTGGCCGCCGCAGGCGCCCGCGCCAGGGCAAGCCACTTTTTCCAGAAGGGCCAGCTCGCTTGCCGGCGTCTTGCCGGCGCTATGCTTGCCCACGCCTTCGAACACATCCACCACGGTGACGTCCTGGCCGTGGAATTTGCCCGGCATGATCGAGCCGCCATAGAGAAACACCGACGGCACATTGAGGCGCAGCATCGCCATCATCATGCCCGGCAGCGACTTGTCGCAGCCGGCGATACCAACCAGCGCGTCATAGCAATGACCACGCACGGTCAGCTCCACGCTGTCGGCGATCACCTCGCGCGACACCAGCGAGGAGCGCATGCCTTCATGGCCCATGGCGATGCCGTCGGTGACGGTGATGGTGCAGAATTCGCGCGGCGTGCCGCCCGCGGCCTTGACGCCCTTTTTTGTGGATTGGGCCTGGCGCATCAGCGCGATGTTGCAGGGCGCGGCCTCGTTCCAGCAGCTCGCCACGCCCACAAAAGGCTGGTGGATTTCGGCTTCCGTCAGCCCCATGGCGTAATAGAAGGAGCGATGCGGCGCGCGCTCCGGCCCTTCGGTAACATGGCGGGATGGCAGCTTGGACTTATCGAATTTCGGCATGAGAGAACCTGTGAAAAGCGGCGGACTATGACCTTTGGCGCCAGCACCTTTCAAGCCCCGTCCCGCACCTGTCAGATATGAAAAACCCCGGGCCAAGGACCCGGGGTTTTCGCCAATCCGCTCTCGCGGCGATCAGTAATAATGCCGGCGGCCGTCGCGGTCGATGTAGTAATCGCGTTCACGCTGCGCGGCGCGGGCTTTGGCCGCCGCGGCACGGCGGCAATCGGCGCGGTTGTTGCTGTGGCCAATGGTGTTGCCGATCAGGCCGCCGCCCACGCCCCCGATCGCCGCACCAACAATGCTGCTGGAAGCCAGGCCGCCAACCAGCGCGCCCGCGCCGGCGCCCAACACCGTTTCCGTGGTGGCGTCATTGTTGCAGGCGGCAGTGGCGGACACGGTACCCGCGCCCAGCACAATGACCGCGGCGGCGGTGATTTTTGCCAAACGATTCATCTGAAATCTCCTCGTTCAAGGGGATGCCGCAAAGCCAATCCCCGTTGCAGGAACAAAACGTATGCTGACAAGGGAAGTTCCCCTCCCATCAAGGCATTATCAAGGCAGGGGGATCCTCGGTATGGAAAATGCCGCGAGCGCTTAGCTTTGCAGCCGCCCAATCGCGTCGGTCAGCCGCGCCGCCAGGGTTTGGGCTTCGGCGCGCTTTTCGCGTTGCTCGGCCAAAACCTCCTCCGGCGCCTTGGAGACGAATTGCGCATTGCCCAGCTTGGCGTCGAATCGGACGATTTCGTCCTGAACCTTTTTAAGGTCCTTTTCGAGCCGCGCCCGTTCCTTGGAAAAATCGATCACATCGCCCAAAGGCAGCGCCACCACCGCTTCGCCCAGCACGAACTGGGCGGAGCCCTTGGGAATCGAATCGGCGGCCTCGGCGCTGGTCAGGCGCGCCAGGGTCATGATCACGTCCGTGTTGCGCGCCAGACGCTCCTTGGCGACCGCGTCCGCGCCGGTCAGCAACATGGTGATCTTGGCGCCCGCCGGCACATTCATCTCGGCGCGCACCGACCGTATGCCCTTGATCAGGTCGATCACCCAGTTCATCTCGGCGCTGGCGGCAGCCGCGTCGTCCGGCGCGGCGGCATCGGGCCACTCCGCCACCACCAGCAGACTGTCACGCGGAGTCGGCGCGGTCGCGGCCCACAATTCCTCGGTGATAAAGGGCATGAAGGGATGCAGCAGCTTCAAGATCTGGTCGCGCGCCCAGGCGGTGGTGGCGCGGGTCTCGGCCTGTACCGCGGCATTGCCGGACTGGAAAATCGGCTTGGTGATTTCCACATACCAGTCGCAGAAAATATCGTAGACGAAATGATAGGCCGCGCCGGCGGCATCGTTGAAGCGCAAGGCTTCGATGGCGGCGGTGACTTGGGCTATCGCCGCGGCGGTCTCGGCCACGATCCATTGATTGACCGTCTGGGCGACGCCGGACGGATCGAAATTGGGCAGCGTGACGCAACCGTTCATCTCGCAAAAACGCGACGTGTTCCACAGCTTGGTGGCGAAGTTGCGCCCCGACTCCACCCGCGTGGGCCCCACCCGCATGTCGCGGTTCTGGCCCGCCGCCAGCGCCAGGGTGAAGCGCAAGGCATCGGCGCCGAATTCGTCGATCAAGGTCAGTGGGTCCACCACATTGCCCTTGGTCTTGGACATTTTCGCGCCCTGCTCGTCCAGCACGCGATTGTGAATCAGCACCGTCTTGAACGGAACTTGGCCCATGAAATGGGTGCCCATCATCATCATGCGGGCGACCCAGAAGAAAATAATGTCGAACGCCGTCACCAGTACGCTGGTGGGATAATAGCGTTCCAGTTCCTGGGTCTTGTCCGGCCAGCCCAGGGTTGAGAAAGGCCACAACGCGCTGGAAAACCAGGTGTCCAGTACGTCCTCATCGCGGGTCAGGGCTTTGCCGCTTGCTTGCTGGACCGCCTCGGCTTCGGTTTCGGCGCAATAGACCTTGCCGTCCGCATCATACCAAACCGGAATCTGGTGTCCCCACCACAATTGACGCGAGATGCACCAAGGGCGGATATTGCGCATCCAGCCGAAGAACACATTGGTCCAGTTCTCGGGCACGAATTTGGTCTCGCCGCTTTCCACGGCGGCAATCGCCTTGTCAGCCAGCGGCTGGACGTTCAGATACCATTGCTCGGTGAGGAACGGCTCCAGCACCACGGTCTTGGTCTTTTCGTCATGCGGCACCGCATGGGTGATGGGCTCACTCTTTTCCAAGAGACCGGCAGCCTCAAGATCGGCGACGATTTTCTTGCGCGCCGCTTCGCGCGACAGCCCGCGATAAGGCGCCGGCACGTCGTTGTTTAGCGTGCCGTCCTTGTTCAGAATATTGATCAGCGGCAGCTTGTGGCGCTTGCCGACTTCAAAGTCGTTGAAATCATGGCCCGGCGTGATCTTGACCGCGCCGGTGCCTTTTTGAGGATCGGAATAGTCATCGGCGATAATGGGGATCAGCCGCCCGGTCAGGGGCAGCGCCACCGTTCTGCCCACCAGCGCGTGATAGCGTTCATCGTCGGGGTGCACCGCCACCGCCGTGTCGCCCAGCATGGTTTCGGGCCGCGTGGTGGCCACGGTGATGAACTGGCCGCTATCCTCTATGGGATATTTGACGTGCCAGAGCGTGCCTTTGATCTCGATATTCTCGACTTCCAGGTCCGACACCGCCGTCTGCAGGCGCGGATCCCAGTTGACCAGCCGTTTGTCCTTGTAGATCAGGCCTTGCTTATAAAGTTCGACGAACACCTTGGTGACGGCACGTGACAGCCCCTCGTCCATGGTGAAGCGTTCGCGGCTCCAGTCGGCGGAGGCGCCCAGCCGGTGCTGTTGTTCGACAATCGCGCCGCCGGATTCGCCCTTCCATTTCCACACTTCTTCCAGGAATTTTTCGCGCCCCAAAGCGATGCGCGACATTTGCCGCTCCGCCAGTTGACGCTCGACGATCAACTGGGTGGCGATGCCGGCATGGTCGGTGCCCGGCTGCCACAGCACATCCTTGCCCCGCATGCGCTCGAAGCGCGCCAAAATATCCTGCAGCGTGTTGTTGAGGGCATGCCCGATATGCAGCCGGCCCGTCACATTGGGCGGAGGAATGACAATGGAGAAAGTTTCCGCGCCGGGGCGGTTGCCGCATTGAAAAGCGCCAGACGCCGCCCATTGCGCGGCAATGCGCTTTTCCACGTCCTGGGGATTGAAGGTTTTGTCGAGCATAGAAAGACCGGAAATACGGGAAGCACGTCGTTGCGAACGCGCCCACGCTTTCGGGCTTTTTGCCGATCAGGTCAAGACTGATCAGGTCAAGTCTGGGCAAGGTATGAGAGATTCGGAATTAACGGACGCGCTTAACGCCGTGCGCTACGCGCCTTGACCACCCGCTCAACCTCTGCCCGCACAGCGCCTTCCAACAGGGCCGGGAAATGCTCGTCCATCCATTCGCGGATCACCGGCTTGATGCGTTCGATCATGGCGCCCGAATTGTCGCTGAGATATTTCTGCAGCACCGGTTCGAAACTTTCGCGCACCGCCCGCTCGAACACGCTTTCCACCGTGGCGCCATCCACCGGCCCAAAAGCAGCGGCCGGGGCATGGCGCACCGGCGCGGGTTCTTCGGGAATGGCGTTGAAAGTGTCTTCCATCGCCTTGCGGGTGCGATCGGAAAAAATGTCGGAGGAGTCCGCCGGCGCTACGGTCTCGAAGGCGATGTCCTCGACCGGGACCGGGGCTGCCTCGATCTCCTGGGTCAGTTCCAGCACGTCCTCTTGCATGACGGGCTCCTGCATGACGGGAGCCGGTGCAGCGGCCGGGATGGGCGCCGGGGCGGCGGCGGGTTCCGGGGCCGGAGGGGCGCCTTCCGGGGCATCTTCGGAGATGATCTTGCGGATGGAGGCAAGAATCTCCTCCATGGTCGGCTCATGCTGGGGGTTCGACATCGGCAGCTCCGAAGGACCGCCAAGGGGTTCCGGCGGGATTTCAGCCTAGGACAGTGCCGCCCTTACGGCAAAGAATAAGTTAATGCCCACCCTTGCCGCGCTGCGCGCCAAAGGGGAACAGGCCTGCGCCTTGGGCTAGAACACGAAGCCGACAGCCTTCTTGAAGCCTGCCAGCACCGGGACATCGGCGTCGAAATCGGGACGTCTGCCGACCTGGCCGTTTTGCTTCAGATAGAGCCAGGCCCGGCTTTGACCATCCTTGAGCACCGCCACCAGCCGCCCGCCTTCCGCCAACTGGGCCAGAAGCGAGTCCGGCACCTGTTCAATCGCGCCATTGACAAAGATCACATTGAACGGCCCCAGGGCCTTGGCCCCTTCAATCAATCCGCCCTGCACCAGTTCAACCTTGCCCACAGTATTTGCCAACAACTCACTAGCAATACGTAGCAAATCGGCATCCTGCTCCAGCGCCACAACATCCGCCGCCAGCCGCGCCAGCACGGCGGCGGAATAGCCTGTGGCAGTGCCAACATCCAACACCCGGTCGGTGGCTTCTATCTGCGCCAGTTGCAGCAGCTTGGCGAAACTGCGCGGATCCAGCAGATAGCGGCCGGGCGCCACCGCCACAGGAACATCGGCATAGGCCAGGGCACGCGCCGCGCTAGGAACGAACTTCTCCCGGGCCACCGCATTCATCGCGGCCAGAATTCGGGGATCGGTGACATTGCAACTACGCAGCTGCGCTTCGACCATATTGAAGCGGGCGGATTCGGACATCGGGAAGCCTTTGCAAAGACTTGCCGCTTATAGGCCGGTCCGCTGCCTCCCACAATGAAACCTTTCCCTTGGCCGCATAACACAGCCCGCGCCTTGCGGGGCGGTGGCCCATGCTTGTCCCTGCGCCCGCCCGTCTGCTATAGCCGCCAGCCGCGTGCCGGACCCGTCCGGCCTGACTTGTGAGGCCACGTGGCGGAGTGGTGACGCAGCGGATTGCAAATCCGTGAACCCCGGTTCAATTCCG
>DATEEB010000104.1:0-2841 GCA_035281345.1 Rhizomicrobium sp.
AAGCTTTCGGGGTCGAAGCCGTGGATGGTGCAGACCCGTCTGGCCAGCTTGCGGAATTTGGGATTGTGATGGCCGCGCGCCGTGCCGGTCTCGTCCTGGTAGAGATGGATCATCTCATGGGCCATGGTGGAGATCAGCATGTCGGTGGAATTCACCAGCCCGGCCGATATGGCGATCTCGCTGAAATCGTCATTGCCTCTTGCCCGGCGATGGCGGCCGCGAAAATGGCCGAAACGATCCTTGGCACCCAGCACCCGGAACATCACATGATCGGCATGCGGCAAACCCCAACGGCAAAAAGGCGGGCTGACGCGCAAATACTCATAGGCGCCTTCCAGCATTTCGGGAGTCAGGGTCAGTCTGGACATGGCCGTCTCGCTCGTCGCAAGAACCATAGCGCATTCGGTTTATGGCGGCGGCGCGGCAGCGCGTCGCGCTTATAAGATATTGAATATACTGTATTTTTCATACCTATCCGGATGGCGGAACCGCCGTTATAAGAGCGTCACAAAACATGGGTTTGGGCATGGAATTTCAGGGCAATCTCAGGGCGGTGCGCATCGTCCCGGTCATCGTCATCAAGGAGTTGGGCCAGGCCGTTCCGCTGGCCAAAGCGCTGGTAGAAGGTGGCCTGCCCATCCTGGAAATAACCCTACGCACCCCGGTGGCTTTGGAGGCGATCCGTGCCATTTCGCACGCGGTCAAAGACGCCCTGGTGGGCGCGGGAACCGTCACCAACGCCCAGCAATTTGCGCAAGCCGCCGCGGCGGGGGCCAAATTCGTGGTCAGCCCGGGGCTGACAGAAGAGGTGGCGCAAGCCAGTCATGCGCACCAGATACCGATCCTTCCCGGCGTCGCCACCGCGTCCGACATTATGCGCGGCATGAGCCTGGGCCTGACCCTGTTCAAGTTCTTTCCCGCCGAAACCAGCGGCGGTGCGCCTGCGATCAAGGCGCTGGGCGGCCCCTTTCCGCAGGTCAATTTCTGTCCGACCGGCGGCATCGCGCCTGCGAACCTGTCCCGCTATCTGTCCTTGCCCAATGTGATCGCGGCGGGCGGCTCCTGGATGGTGCCGGCCGATTTGAATGAGGCCGATGCCTTCGCCCGCGCCACCCTGATGGCGCGC
The DNA here is from genome assembly GCA_035281345.1 of Rhizomicrobium sp. GTDB lineage: Bacteria > Pseudomonadota > Alphaproteobacteria > Micropepsales > Micropepsaceae > Rhizomicrobium. Next base: position 1,127 of record DATEEB010000104.1, read on the forward strand.
GAGGCCCGCGCCCTGGCCGCCGCATGACCACCGCCATCTCCATCGGCGAATGCATGGTGGAGCTGCGCCCCGTCGCGGACGGCCATCTGCGCCGCGGCTTTGCGGGCGATGCCTACAACACCGCCGTTTATCTGAAGCGCAGCGCGCCGCAAATCGACGTCGCTTTCCTGACCGCCACAGGCGATGAAAGCCTCAGCAATGCCATGGTGGAAAGCTGGCGCGGCGAAGGCATCGGCGACCGGCTGGTGTTCCGCATTCCCGGCCAGCGTCCCGCGCTCTATCTGATCGAAACCAATGCCAAGGGCGACCGCAAATTCCATTATTGGCGCGGCGAAACTCCGGCCAAGGAATGGTTGCGTCTGCTGTTGGCGGCGGGCGGCGCCGAGGTGCTGAACAAAGCGGATCTGGTTTATATTTCCGGCATTTCGCTGGCTATTCTCAGTCCCGCCGACCGGAGGGCCGCGATCCAGCTTCTGGGGTCGCTCAAAACCAAACTCGCCTTCGATCCCAATATCCGCCCCGCTCTTTGGGGATCGATGGACGAGGCCAAGGACATGTTCGAGGCGATGGCAAACGCCAGCGCCATCGTGCTGCCCAGCCGGCAGGACTATCAGTTCCTGTACGGGATGGACGATCCGGACGAGCAGATCCGCTTCACCGCCACCCTCACCAAAGGTGAGATCGCCTTGACGTGCGATGAGGAGGGCTGCCGGGTCCATGCGAACGGCAACACCGTGGCCATGCCGACCGAGGCCTTGTCCGTGGTGGACACATCCGGCGCCGGGGATTCCTTCAACGGCGCCTATCTGGCGGCGCGCCTGACCGGCAAGGACCCGTTGGAAGCCGCTAGAGCGGGTCTCGCCCTGGCCGCCAAGGTGGTGGCCCAGCCCGGCGCGCTTATTCCCAGGGCGTGATTCTTAGCGGCGGTTGCGGTCCAGCGCGGTGAACTCCGCATCCGTCAGGGTAACCGCGCCGGCGCCCATATTCTCTTCCAGATGCGCCAGCTTGGACGTCCCCGGAATGGGCAGCATCACCGGACTGCGTCTGAGCAGCCAGGCCAGCGCTACCTGGCCCTGGGTGACACCTTTGTTTTTGGCCAATTTGTCCAAGGCGCCGCCCGCGCGCGTCAATTCCCCATCCCCTCCAAGAGGATAGTAGGGAATGAAACCGATACCGTTGGCCTGACAATAATCCACCACATCGTCGCTATGGCGGTCAGCAAGGTTGTAGCTGTTCTGCACCGAAGCGACAGGGAACACTTTGGAGGCCGCCTTTATGTCTTCCACGGAGACTTCCGACAGTCCGGCATGGCGGATGAGCCCTTCGTCCAGCAATTGCTTCACCGCGCTGAACTGTTCGTTGCGCGGCACGCGGGAATCGATGCGGTGCAGCTGCCAGAGCGCGATCTGTTCCACGCCCAATTGGCGGCAGCTTTTGCGCGCCTGGGCGATCAGATGCTCGGGACGGCAATTGACATGCCACATATGGGGCCCGCTGCGGGTGAAGCCCGCCTTGGTGGCGATCAAAAGCCCGTCATAGGGATAGAGCGCTTCGCGGATCAGCTGTTCGGAAATATCGGGGCCATAGGAGTCCGCGGTGTCGATGAAATTCACCCCCAACCCGGGAAGGCGCCTGAGCACCCGCAGCGCCTCGGCCTTGTCCCGGGGCGGACCCCAAACGCCGGGACCGGTGATCTGCATGGCGCCGAAACCCAA
>DATEEB010000105.1:0-2765 GCA_035281345.1 Rhizomicrobium sp.
AACCTGATCACGGCGGCGGCGGCCCGCGGCGTGAAGCTTGCCCTGATCAATGCCCGCATTTCGGCGCGCTCGGCGGAACGCTGGGGCTGGGCCAGAAAAAGCGGCGCGGCGATCCTGGCGGCGTTCGACATGGTGCTGGCCCAGGATCAGGAGATCGCGGCGCGTTTCCGAACGCTTGGCGGGCGCAATGTTCAGGTCGTGGGCAGCTTGAAAGCCGACGCCCCGCCATTGGATGCGGACGAAGACGCCTTGGCCGCCTTGCGCAGCGCCATCGGCAAGCGCCCGGTGTTTTTGGCGGCGCAGACCCATCCCGGCGAAGACGAAACCGTGTTGCCCGCCCACGATCTGTTGCGGGCGCAATTTCCCGATCTGCTGACCATTCTGGTGCCGCGCCACACGGCACGCGGCGCCGATCTGGAGATGCTGTGCGGCTCACGCGCCTTCCGGCGCCGCTCCACCGGCGAGCCGATCGGCCCGCAAACCGCGATCTATATTGCCGATACGATGGGAGAATTGGGGCTGTTCTACCGCCTGGCGCCCTTTTGTTTCCTGGGCGGCACCCTGGTGCCCTTGGGCGGGCATAACGCGATGGAACCGGCGGTCTTACATTGCGCGGTTTTGGCCGGCCCGCACACCCACAATGCGCCGCTGGCCTTTGACGCGATCTTCAATGCCCAAGGTTTTGGGCGGGTCGCCAGCAGCGCCGACATCGCGCGGGAAGCAAAACGCCTGTTGTGCGATCCCCATGCCGCCCAGGATGCGGGGGACGCGGCGGCCCGCGGCGCGGCAAGTCTGGCGGGCGCGGTCGCGCGCACCGTTGCGGCGTTAAAGACCATGCTCGATGCGCGCGCCTGATTTTTGGCGAAGAAAAAACGCGCCGCTGGCTTTGGCGCTGGCGCCATTGGGGATTTTGTATGGCGCCAGCGTGGCGTTCAAGGCGCGCCATGCCAACCCTTACGATCCGGGCATTCCCGTCATCTGCGTCGGCAATTTGACCGCAGGCGGCAGCGGCAAGACCCCGATCGCCATCGCCATCGCCCAAGTTCTGCGCGCCAAGGGCCATCGTCCTTATTTTCTTACCCGCGGTTATGGCGGCAGCGAACGCGGCCCCGCCTTGGTATCGCGTGGCCACAGCGCGCAGGCTATGGGCGACGAGGCGTTACTGCTCGCCCGTACCGCCCCCACCATTGTCGCCCGCGACCGGGCGGCGGGCGCAAAACTGGCCAAGGAAAAAGGCGCCACCATCCTGGTGATGGATGACGGGCATCAGAATTTTTCCCTGCGCAAAAGCCTGTCGCTGGTGGTGGTGGATGCCGAAACCGGTTTCGGCAATGGCTTCCAGATTCCGGCGGGCCCCTTGCGCGAACCGGTGCGGCAAGGCTTGGCGCGCGCCGATGCGGTGGTCCTGGTTGGCGAGGGGGTGCAAGAGCTGGAAGATTTTCGCGGTCCGGTGCTCAGGGCCCGTCTTCAAACCGAGGCAAACGCCTTTTGCGGGCAGCGTGTGTTCGCCTTTGCCGGAATCGGGCGGCCGGAGAAAATCGTCACCGCCTTGCAGGATGGCGGGGCGCTGGTGATAGGCAGTCGTTTTTTTGCCGACCATCATCCTTATTCCGAGGATGAAATTCTGCAACTCAAGGCTGTTGCCGGGGACGCAACCCTTGTCACCACCGAAAAGGATTTTATCCGTCTGACCGCTGCGCAACGCGAGGGCATAGGCATTCTAAAGGCCGCCGCAATTTTCAAGGACGGTGCGGGGTTGGACGCGTTGCTTGACAGGCTCGCGCCCAGGCCCTAGCCCAAACGGTGATGACGGACCAGACCTTAAGCTTTGGCCAGAAACTGCGCTATGGCGCGGAAGCGGCGATCTTCTTTGGCTTCATGGCGTTGTTCCGCGTCATCGGCTTGCAAGCGGCGTCGCGGCTGGGCGGCTGGATCGGGCGCAATATCTTTCCGCTGTTGCCGCCCGACCGGATCGCGCGCGCCAATCTGGCTTTGGCTTTCCCGGAAAAAACCGAGGATGAGCGCCACGAAATCCGCGGTATCATGTGGGACAATCTGGGCCGCGTGGTGGGCGAGTATCCGCATTTGGACAAATTCTCGACCAGGGGCGAGGACCCGCGTATCGGCTATACGCTTCTGGGCGGTCTGACGCCGGACGATTACAAAGACCGGCCGTTGATGTTCATTTCGGCGCATTTCGCCAATTGGGAAATGATGCCGGTCTTAGCGCATGAAATGGGGGTCCAGTCCGCCACCGTGGTCCGGCCGCCCAACAATCCTTATGTCGCCGACTGGGTGGCGCGCCAGCGCCGCATCCATGGCCCGCCGGCCCTAATCGCCAAGCACAATGCGGCCCGCAACATGCTGATGCAACTGCGCGGCAATCGAGCGCTTTGCCTACTGGTGGATCAGAAGTTGCGCGAAGGCATCGCCATTCCCTTTTTCGGGCATGACGCCATGACCACGCCCGCCCCGGCCGCGTTGGCGCTCAAGCTCAAAGCCTCTATCATCATGGCGTCCAACCGCCGGCTGCCCGGATCGCGGTTTCATGTCACGCTTTATTCGCCGTTGGAATTTGAGCCCAGCGGCGACGAAGAAAAAGACATTGTGGCGCTCACCAAGCGGATCACCGCACGCATCGAGGAACTTATACGCGAAGACCCGGGCCAATGGCTGTGGATTCACAATCGCTGGCCCACGCCGCGCGACGCCAAGTTGATGCGGGGCGCATCGTGAGCACCCGCCAAGGCATTCTGGATCAGCTC
>DATEEB010000106.1:0-10426 GCA_035281345.1 Rhizomicrobium sp.
GCGGTTGTTACCGAGATTGCGCAGATTGAGCAGGTTTGCGCCCGCATTGCCCGTATTGGCCGAACCCTGCGAGGCGCCGAAGGAGGTCGGATTGGAATTGACCTGGGGCAATTGCCGTATCGAGTCGGCGATGTGGCCGTAAGCGTTGCTCTGCAGTTTCTCGCTATCCACCACCGTCACCGGGGTCGGCGCTTCAAAACCGCCGATCGAAATGCGCGATCCGCTGACGACGACCGACTCCACATTGTCGGCCGGTTGCTGCGCCTGCGCGCTTACCGCCAACGCGGTGAAAATAGCGGCTGACGAGCAGCCAAGCATAAGCTTCTGCACCAGATTATTCATGTATTCCCCCCTGGATTCTGTTGTTCTATTCTTTGGTTCTGTTTTCCCCGACGCTGTTCATGATGTTAGAACAATAGGAACAGCGCGTACCAACTGTGAAGCAATCTGTGGCGCGACTGAGAAAATGTCAATGTACGCACGACGGCCTGCGCCGCGGTAAGGTCTGTCAACATCACGCGACCGCTGCGGTGCAGAACATGTTTGCAGCAGAAGACCGAGAAAGGCACGATATTGGCGGGTCTCGATATGCGAAGCGTGCTTACCGAAGCGGTGCGCCTGCATCAGACCGGACAGGTGGAGCAGGCTGCCGCGCTTTACCGTAAAGTCCTGGCCGTGGATCCGCATAGCGCGGACGCCTTGCATCTGTTGGGCATGATTGCACTGCAACAAGGCCAGGCCAAAACCGCCGCGGAGCTGATCCGCAAAGCCATCGCCCAGAACGATCGCGAGGAGGCCTATCATTTCCATCTCGCCCTCGCCCTGCAGACCCTGAACGACATGCAGGGCGCGGTGGCCAGTTATCGCCGGGCTCTGGCTTTGAAGCCGAATTGTCCCGACAGCTACAACAATATGGGCAACGCGCTGGCGGCTCAGAACAAGCTGGAGGATGCGGTCGCTGCGTTCCGCCGCGCGCTCGCCCTCCAGCCCGGCAACGCGGCGGCGCACAGCAATCTGGGCAATGTGCAAAGAAGCATGGGGCTGTGGGACGATGCCGAGGCGAGTTATCGCAAGGCCGTCACCCTGGCGCCGCGCGACACAGCCGCCCATTGCGGCCTGGGTGCAACCCTGTGGCAACGGGGCCGTCACGACGAAGCCGTGGCCAGTTACCGGGCGGCCTTGGACGCAGATCCCTATCACGCCCAAACGCTGGTCAATCTGGGGATTGCGCGGGAAGAGCAAGGTGCGCTGGAAGAGGCTGAAGCCCTCTATGCCCGTGCCTTGGCCGTGCGGCCCCAAGATCCCGACATTCTCAATCATCTCGCATCGGTGCGGCTGGCGCGGGGCGATGGTGCCGGCGCAATGGAAGCGCTCCGCCGTTCGCTGGCCGTTCAGGAAACGCCCTGGGGCAGGAAACTGTTTGTCGAACTTGCGCAGCGCTTCGATTGGCGCGACGGCGGCAATGACGAAATACGCCGCATCATGGTGCGCGCCCTCACCGAACCCTGGGACAGGCCCGGTGCGCTCGCCCGCGCATGCGCCAGGCTGATCCGGTCCCATCCTGCGATCGGGCCCCTGGTGATGCGCGCCGATGCGGCATGGTCCTGCGATAACAATGGCCGGCTTTCGCTGACACCCTCTCTGGCGCAATTGCTGGGAGACGCAGGCTTCGCGCCGCTGGCGGACGATGCGCTTCTGGCCGCGCTTCTGATCTCTGCGCCCAATACCGATATTCCGCTGGAACGCTTTCTGACCCTGCTGCGCGGCGCCATGATACGGGAGCTGGCGCACAACCCCGAGGCGAGCGCGCAGGCGCAAGCTTTCGCCGCCGCGCTGGCGCAACAATGCTTCATCAATGACTATGTCTTTGCGTCCGACGCGGACGAACTGGCGGCGGCGATGGCGCGCACGGTTGAGGAAGCAGCAGACAGCGTAACGCCGATGCAGCTTCTGCTGGCGGCGGCTTATTTCCCGCTCCACGGCCTGGCCAATGCGGAAAGACTGTTGGAGCGGTCATGGCCGGCGCCGGTGGAAGCGGTGCTGACTCAGCAGGTGCGCGAACCCTTGGCCGAACGGCGTTTACGCGCGGATATTCCGCGCCTGACGGGAATCGAAAACCCGGTATCGCGGCTGGTGCAAAATCAATATGAGGAAAACCCCTATCCGCGCTGGGTGCGGCCGGCGCCGGAGACGCAGGACACCATCGGAAATTTTCTCGGCAGCAAGTTTCCCTTCGCCCAGTTTGAACGTCCCGCGGGACGCGCCTTGCCGGATATCCTGATCGCGGGCTGCGGCACCGGCCAGCGCTCCATCGCCATGGCCCGAAAATTCGGCGCGCCGAATATGCTGGCGGTGGATCTCAGCCTTGCCAGCCTTGGCTACGCCCGGCGCAAGTCGGAAGAGTTGGGACTGACCATCGCTTACGCGCAGGCGGACATTCTCGAGCTCGGGCGCGATACGGGCGGACGCCAATTCGACCTGATTGAAAGCCTGGGCGTGCTGCATCATTTAGCCGATCCCTGGGCCGGCGGGCGCGCGCTGCTATCGCTGCTGCGGCCGGGCGGCTTCATGCTGCTGGGTCTCTATAGCGAGATGGCGCGGCGCCCGGTCCTGGCGGCACGGGAACGCATCGCAGAGCTGGAGTTGGGCGACAGCGCAGAAGGCATTCGCAGCTTTCGTCAGGAACTGATCCAGAGCGGCGATCCGCGTCTTTACACCTCCATTCTGGAAGCGGAGGATTTCTTCAGCCTCAGCGCCTGCCGCGATCTGCTTTTCCATGTTCAGGAGCAGCATATGACACTGCCGCAGATCGCCCATTTCACCCAAAGCCACAATCTGCGCCTTCTGGGCTTCGAGCTGGACGACGCGGTGCTGGCCGCATACCGCAAGCGCTTCCCGCAGGACAGAGCTGCCACCGACCTGGCCTGCTGGGAGGCATTCGAGGCGGAGCATCCGGGCCTGTTCGGCGGCATGTATATCTTCTGTGTTCAGAAGCCATCCGGCGGGATTTGAGGCTTGTGTTCGGATCGGGCGCTTCTACAGTTCGCCACCAGTGTCGTGGTTTCGAGGTTCGCCATATTATCGATATCGGCCTCTGAGGCGAACCTCGAAACCTAACGACACTGGATTCAATAAATTGCTAGTGTCCTTCGATTCCGAAATTCGCCTGGAACCCGATATAGAGATCGTGCGAATTTCGGGATCGGGACACTAGCGGCCGTGCCGGAGGAATCGATGATCAATATCATGCCCATCTTCATCAATTTCCTGGCGGTGGATTCCCTGCGCCTGGACAATGACAGGATCGAGAAATTCTGCCTGGAAAAAAAGCAGAACGACTCCGGACGGGTGATCTCCAACTGCGGCGGCTGGCAGAGCGACAATCTCGACCTGGCCACGCCGGAACTGGCGGAGCTCTTTGAAGAAGTCCGCAAAAGATTGGATGAAGTGCACCGCGCCTTCGAGTTCAACACATCCTTGCGCCAGGTGATCACGGAAGCCTGGATCAACATCAACCAGAAGGGGCACTACAACAATTCACACGACCACCCCGGCAGCCTGTTTTCCGCCGTGTATTACGTGAAAGGCGGCGCGGACAAGGGCACGCTCGAATTCAAGACACCCATCGCCGGCCATACCTACACGATCTCGAACGAAATGGTCGGCGGCTTTAACGCCTTCACCGGCCACGCCATGGTGATCCCGCCTGTCACCGGCGATCTGCTGATCTTCCCTTCATGGCTTCTGCATCGCGTCAACAGGAGCCAGTCGGAAGAAGACCGCATCAGCATCGCGTTCAACACAAAAGCCGCCGCATTCACTTGACGCCCGCGTTTTGGCGCATTCTGATATTGCTTAAGTGATTTTAAGCCGGAAATTCCGGCTTTCCGGGCATGGAACCCAAGGCAAATGCTTAACGCGCGTGCCAACCCAAACCCCTATTCTTAAGTAGATCGTAAACCTTAAAGTCTAACTTTGAACCCGTCGCCTTTTGCGCCGGATGCCATGAAACGCACCCAGTCAATCAGCATGCTGCTGTCGGCCACCACCTGCATTCTGGTGGTGCTGCTGGTTTCCGTCTTCGCCGTCTTGGCCAAACGCGCCTATGACGAGCGCAAGGCCGCGCAGAGCGTTGCCGAAAATGTCGACATGGCGCGTCAGCTTCTATCGGTGCGCGCCATCATACGCGAAGCGTCCTCCGTCATCACCGCCAATTACGAGTCGGAAGAGATTTTCTCGCAAGCCAAAGCGGACGCCTTGCTGGCAAACCAGCGCCGGCTGCGGAATGAAATCCAGGCCATCACGGTCCAACTGCGTCACAGAACGGGCGGCGAGGCGAAGAAGGTGGCTAAGATCGTCAAATTGGCGGCGGCCTATGAAAAGTTCATGCCGCAGATCGTACGCGCCCTGCAGCTCCCCCGGGCGCAGCGCCCGTCCGACCTCTTAGGCCGCCGGCGCGCAGCTTCCCGGCCGCTTCTGGCGGCTATTGCCACCCAAGGCGAGACCGTAACGTCGCGTGTCACCAATTCGGACGCCTTCGTCAATGAGATGATGAAGATCAGCGATCTGGCCTGGCGGGCGCGCGAGGGCGGCAGCGCCGACCGGCTGCGGGTGTCCCAGGCGATCTTTGGCGACGCCAAACCAACGACGCAGACACATGCGCCACTCGCTGAATATGCCGGGCGGATGAACGCCTATTGGGAGGGGGTCAAGGCCGATGTCGAGCTCCACAACCTGCCGGCGCGCCTGCGCCAAGCCATCAGCAGGGCGGACCAGACTTATTTCACGGAGCATGCGGCACGGCGGCAGGCGGACATCGACCGCTGGCTGAAGGGACTGCCGCCGGACCAAGCCTATAAGCAATGGTTCGACCGTTCCACCCCGGCGCTGAACGACATCATAGCCGTGTCGCAGGTGGCGCTCGAACTGGCGGAGCGCCGCGCGTCGGACCAAGCGGCGCAGGCCGAACGTAATCTCTATATCGCTCTTGCGTTGATGCTGTTGTCGCTCTGCCTGGCGTCGGTCACCACCGCCATCATCATCTGGCGCGTGGTGCGCCCCCTCACCCTGATCACGCGCCGGATGGAAAGCGTGGTGGGCGGCCATCTGGAACTGGAGATTCCCTATGAAGACCGCCGCGACGAGGTCGGCCGCTTCGCGCAGGCGCTACGCCTCTTCCGCGACGGCGCCTTGGAGCGGCAGCGTTTGGCCTCCGAGCTGATAGCGAACCAAGTGGCCAAGGAAACCGCGGAAGCCTCCAACCGGGTCAAGTCCGAATTCCTGGCCAATATGAGCCACGAGATCCGCACGCCCATGAACGGCGTTCTGGGCATGGCGCATCTTTTGGAAGACACGCTTGAGACCGACGAACAGCGCCGCTATTTGCGCGTTATCCAGGAATCGGGCGAAGCCCTGCTGACGGTGCTCAACGACATATTGGATATCTCCAAGCTCGAAGCCGGCAAGCTTGAGATTGAGAGCATCGAGTTCGACTTGGGCGCCACCGTGGAAGGCGCCGCCGACCTGATGCTGCCCAAGGCGCGGGAAAAGGGCATCGACCTGGCGCTGTTCATCGAACCCACGGCGTACGGACTTTATCGCGGCGATCCTACCCGGCTGCGCCAAGTCCTGCTCAATCTCCTGGGCAATGCGGTGAAGTTCACGGAAGCAGGCGCCGTGGCGCTCGAGGTCACGGTGCGGCCGCAAGGCGGCGCTATCCATTTCGAAATCACCGACACCGGGATCGGCATGGACGAAAGCGCAACCTCGCGCATGTTCCAGAAGTTCGTCCAGGCTGACACCTCCATCACCCGCAAGTTCGGCGGCACGGGCCTGGGCCTCGCCATCAGCAGGCAGCTGGTGGAGTGCATGGGCGGCGAGATCGGCGTGCGCAGCAACCCGGGTGAGGGCTCGACCTTCTGGTTCACAGTCCCCTTGGCAAGAATCGAGCGCCGCCGGACGGAACGTCCGGTTGCGCCCCCGAGTTTTTTGGGCCTGAAGGCACTGGTGGTGGACGATATCCCGATCAATGTCGAGATCATGCGCCGCTATCTGGAATCCTTCGGCTTCGCTGTGGAAAGCGCCAAGGATGGTTTTGCCGGAATGGCGATGCTGGAACGCGCCGAGCATGGCAGCCAGCCTTTCGCCCTGGCGGTGATCGACTATATGATGCCCGGCCTGTCCGGCGATGAGCTGGCGCAGCGCATTCGTGCCCATCCGCTGTTGGCACGCACCCGACTGGTGATCGCCTCCTCGGCTGGGCGGCTTACCCCGCCCGGGCTACAAATCGACGCTCTGCTGGAAAAGCCCATCCGCCACGCGGAACTGCGCGACACGCTGACCGGCATCTTCCGTGGCCAGGCGCCCGTGCCTGCCGCCGAACCGCCCATACGCGCGCCAGCTCCTTTGCCGGATTGCGGCGGACTGAAGGTGCTGTTGGCCGAGGACAACAAGGTCAACCAGCAATTCGCCTCGCTTTTCCTGTGCAAGACAGGTTGCAATGTCACCATCGTGGAGAACGGACGTGAAGCGGTGGAAGCAGTACGGGACGGCGCTTTCGATGTGGTTCTGATGGACGTACAGATGCCCGAAATGGACGGCCCCGCGGCGACGCGGGCGATCCGGGCCCTTCCTGAGCCGCAATGCGGCATCCACATCATCGCCATGACCGCCCATGCCATGAGCGGGGCGAAGGAAGAATATCTCGGCATCGGCATGGACGATTACATCGCCAAGCCAATCCAGCCGGCGCTGCTCCTGAGCAAGCTGGCGGCCTGCGCTGCCGCGGTGCATGGCGACACGCCGCCGGCGCAACAGCGCGCTGTGGGCGGGACGTGAGCGCGGGTCCACGACGGCAACCATCACCCCCACGCTTCGGACGGCTGGCTTTTCTGAGCGCTCTCACATAGTGCGACGCAGCATCCTGTGTCGCTTCGTTGTTGCAAAAGCGCATCTGCTATATCGGCTTTCGCGACCGCTTTGCACATTTCCAAGCCGGGGAAATCTACCGTGGAAAACTGTAGTTCTGCTGCGCCCGACAATCGGGACACCAGCGCCACGCTGCCGCCTTGGCCGCGATCCATTGCAGCCTGTGCGGGGATGATCTACGCTTCTACCCAACAGGACCAACGGGTCCCGAAATCAGGGGAAAGTGGATGACCGACAAAAAAGACAAGGACGGCAAGAAATTCAATCTCTCGCGCCGCAGCATGTTCGGCGCGATAGCGGGCGCGGCTGCCAGCCTGCCGCTGGCGGCGCAAAGTCAGCCGGCCCAAACGCTGCCAAAGCCCGCCCCGTCTGGCGGCGGTGGAAGCAAGAGGCAGGGGGGCGCTGGCCCACTCCAGGTGCTATTCATGAGCAAGCACCACAGCTATGATCGCGAAAATCTTTTTCTCGCTTTGGATTCCCTGGGCGACGACATCACCTGGACCCAGGTGGATCACCCGGCGGCGGAAGCTTTCTACGATCCGCGCCTGATCGAGCCCTATGACGTGGTGCTGTCCTATGATGCGTATGCCGGCCGAAAATTCACGCGGGGCCCTGATGGCAAAGTTACCGGTGTAGACACACCACCTTCCGCCCAGACCCAGGCCAATCTCAAGGCGCTGCTGCAAGCGGGCAACAAGGGCTTTGTATTCTTCCATCATGCTCTGTCGTCATGGGCCCAAACTTGGCCCGCCGGGCTCAATGGCTCCAATGCCTATTCCGAGGTGATGGGGGGCGCCGCCGACTGGGGCAAGCCGCTCCAAAACATCCGAGGCCGCTACTATCAGGCATCGGGTGCGCTAGGAAACACCAAACAGCACATCACCGTGGTCGACAAGAACCACCCGGTGACCCAGGGCATCGAGGATTTCGACATCGTGGACGAAGCCTATCTGTGTCCGATCTTCGAAGACTCGGTACATCCGCTGCTGCGCACCGACTTCAAACCCGTTGATACGGCCTTCGTGGGCCGTGAGCGGACGCAAGGGCATCCTCCCGGGAGCAACCTCACCGGGTGGGTGAAGGTCGCGGAGCGGTCGCCGGTCGTTTACATCCAACATGGCCATAGCGCGAGCGCCTGGGAACATCCCTCCTGGCGCAAGCTGATGCTCAATGCCATCCGCTGGGCGGCCTCGCCGGAAGCCAAGGCCTGGGCCAAGGCCAACGAAAAGCGCATCTTTCTGTAAGCTGGGAGCCGCCGCCTTTTGCGGCCAAGCGCAAACAAAAAAGCCGCCCGGCGAATACCGGGCGGCTTTTGGCTGACTGGGGCGTATAATTCCGCCGCTTCATAGCTGTGGGCCCTGCCACTTGCCGTCATTAAGGCCTTGATTTGTCGTAAAGAATTAAATTCCGTCAAATGGATTCAGGACCGAAATTGCCCCGGCGGGGGCGATGCTATATTTCCTGCGCACTCGAAAATCTTAGAGTTGAGCATCGCCATGGCCAAAGCCATTCACAGCATGATCCGCGTCCTGGACGAAGCCCGCGCCGTCGCTTTCTACGAGACCGCGCTGGGCATGAAGGTGGTGGAGCGCAAGGATTATGAGAGTTTCACGTTGCTGTATCTGCGCAGTGAGGACGGCCCCTTCGAGCTGGAACTGACCGTCAACAAGGGCCGGGTCGAGCCCTATGATCTGGGAAACGCCTATGGCCATCTCGCCGTGGCGGTGGACGATCTGGCGGCCGAGCACAAGCGCCTTGTCGCGGCCGGCCTCAAGCCCACCGACCTGAAGGCGATGCAGCATGATGGCAAGCCCTTTGCCCAGTTCTTCTTCCTCACCGATCCCGATGGCTACCGGATCGAGGTGTTGCAGAGCGAGGGCCGTTTCCAATAGGGATTTTCGGGCGCGCAATGGCCGCGGAGATCCCCGTCCGGCACCCTTGATGTGGGCAAAAAGGCCCATTATGGTGCGGCCACACTGACACACCGGACGAACGACCGGTGGCATCCATATTGGCTGCCGTCACCTGAAAAACGCGCACCACGACAACATCTGGAGGATACGGTAATGGCACGCACACCCCAAGAAATCTTCGCCCATCACGGTTCGGTTCTCGGCGCCGGCGACCTGGAAGGCATCGTCACCGACTACACCACCGACGCGGTGTTCATCAGCCCCGATGGCGTCCTCAAGGGCCATGACGGCATCCGCAAGGCTTTCACCAAGCTGCTTGCCGATGTCCCGAATGCCAAGTGGAAGCTGGACACCATGTTCGAGGGCGATACCCTGTTCCTGGAATGGGAAGCGGAATCCGCCAACACCCGCGTTCGTGACGGCATTGACACCTTCGTGTTCCGCGACGGCCTGATCCGTCTGCAGACCGTGCGCTACACGCTGGAGAAGAAGTAGTCATGAAAGCCGTACGCCTGCATGCCTATGACCAGCGTCCGACGCTGGACGAGGTTGACGACCCCAAGATCACCGACCCGCATGATGTGATCATTAAGATCGGCGGCGCGGGCCTTTGCCGCACCGACCTGCACATCATCGAAGGCCAGTGGAAGGAAAAGACCAACGTTCCGCTGCCCTATACGCTCGGCCATGAGAATTGCGGCTGGGTGCATGCGATCGGTTCCGCCGTCAGCCATGTCGCCCTTGGCGACACGGTCATGGTCCATCCGCTTGTCACTTGCGGCTTGTGCCGCCCGTGCCGGGCCGGCGACGACATGCATTGCTTCCAGGGTGCGTTCCCCGGCATCAATGTCGATGGCGGCATGGCCGACTTCCTCAAGACCGGCGCGCGCGCGGTGGTCAAGCTCGATCCGATCATCAAGCCGCGCGACGTGGCTGCGCTGGCGGATGCGGGCCTGACCGCCTACCACGCCGTCAAGAAGGCCGTTCCCCTGCTCTACCCCGGCACCTTTGCCGTGGTGATCGGCGCGGGCGGCCTGGGTCATATCGGCATCCAGTCGCTCAAGTGCCTGACCGCGGCCACCATCATCGTGGTGGACCGCTCCGAAGGCGCCCTGAAGGTGGCCAAGGAAAGCGGCGCGGACATCACCGTGCTGGCCGATGGCAAGCATATCCAGAAGGTCAAGGACATCACCAACGGCTTCGGCTGCGAGGCGGTGATCGACTTTGTGGGTGAAGGCACCGCCATCGCGGACGGCGTCGCCATGCTGCGCCGCGCGGGCACTTATTATGTCATCGGCTATGGCGGCACCATCACGGCGCCGGCGATCGACATGATCTCCACCGAGATCAACTTTGTCGGCAACCTGGTCGGTACCTATAACGACCTGGCCGAGCTGATGACGCTGACGGCGCAAGGCAAGGTCAAGCTGCATACCCAGACCTACGCGCTGGAAGACTTCAACCAGGCGATGGACGATCTGCATCACGGCCATCTGCACGGCCGCGGTATCCTGCTGCCGGCGCACGCGCGCTAGCCGCAGTCGCAAGACTAAAAAGAAGCGCCGCCGGTGATGAACCGGCGGCGT
>DATEEB010000107.1:0-6098 GCA_035281345.1 Rhizomicrobium sp.
GCCGGATGTGATGGGCGTGTTGCGCGAGATCAACAAGATTCAGCCGCTTGGCAGTTTGACCACGGAACAGAAAATCTACATGACCTCCTCGCGCCGCAACATCATCGAGATGGTGCGCGACAATGGCAATCATGTGAACAAGGTGCTGGCGATCTACGACAAGTCGTTCCGCGACCTGGTGGAAAACCAGTCGCCCAAGACCTTCCGCGACTTTCTTTTGAGCGCGCCGCACATGTTCCTGGAACTGGGGGAAAAGCTGGGCGCCATCTCCCATATCGTCAGCTTCTGGCGTTACCGCTTCAGTCCGGCCAATTCCGCCAATATCGACGCCGATGAGCTGTCGGCCATCTTCCAGGATTTCTCCAGCGGCTTTGGCGAAAAGATCAAGGAGGAAAGCTCCTTGATCAAAAAGCCCGTGGTGATTGACACCACCGCCGCTTAGGGCTTGCCTCCTCCTCCAAACAGAGGAGCCCTTTTGCGAAGTTTCGACCTGCTGGCCGCTTTGGTTCTGGCCGCCGCCATCTTTATCGTCCTCAAAGTCCTGGGCCTAATGGCGAAATTGGCCTTGGCGGCAGCCCTGATCGGCTTTGTGGCGGGACTTATCGGAGCGCGCCTGCTGCGGCGGTCCTAGCGATTTTGGTTCTGGAACTTTCGTAGTCAGGCTGCGTTAATGGCGGCATTGGACCTCCAAAGGAATTTTCCCATGCTCCAGTCATTGCTCAAGCTGGCGACGGCCGCTGCGCTCGCCGCCGTCTGCTTTACCGTGCCCGCCCGCGCGGCGGCGGAAGACGACAAGGCCGAGTTGCTGCGCGACGCCAACCGCACCGTCAATCACTTGCGCACCGATCCAGCCTTCGGCACCGCCCGCACCATGCTGCAGGGCGCCGAAGCCGTTTATATCGTGCCCCATCTGGTCAAAGGCGGCTTCATCTTCGGCGCCGAAGGCGGCAGCGGTGTGTTGCTGCACCGTACCGGCAAGGGCTGGAGCAATCCGCGCTTCTATCACATGGGTTCCGCCTCGTTCGGCCTGCAGATCGGGTTGGAGAAAGCCGAGTTGGTCTTCATCATCAATTCCAAGCGCGCTTTGCGCGGCATCGAAAAAGGTGAGGTCAAGCTGGGTGCGGGCGCCGGCATCACCGTCGTCACCCTGTCCGGCGGCGCGGAAGGTGCCACCACCGCCCATGGCGGCGACATGGTGGTCTGGACCTCGGGCACTGGCGCCTATGGCGGGCTGACCTTCAATGGCACTGTCATCAAGCAGGATAAGGAGATGAACGCGGTTCCCGCCACCGGTCCGGCGGCCCAGGCACTGCGCAAGAACTTGGCCAGTATCTGGTAACCGATCTGGTAAGCGCCCCAATTTCAGGAGTAGGCTTGGGGCGTCCGGCAATGATCCGGGCGCCCCAATTCCTTTGACCCCGTTCTTTCAAGAGGAAATCCCCATGAAAAAAATCGCCCTGCTTGCCGCCTCGGCGGCGCTGATCGCCACCCCTGCCTTGGCAGATGTCGCCACCCAGCTTTCCACCGCCCAGACCCATGCCGGCATGGCCGCCAAGCAGACCGACATCAAGGATGTGCAGAAGCATCTGCATCACGCCGTCAACTGCCTGGTGGGCCCCAGCGGCAAGGGCTTTGACGCCGCCGCGGGCAATCCTTGCGCCAAGGCCGGTGCCGGTGCGATTCCGGATTCCACCGACGCCGCGCAAAAGGCCAAACTGCAAGCTATCGCGGATTCTGCCGCTTCCGGCCTGACCAGCACCGACTTGGCCCACGCGCAGCATTCCGCGCAAACCACGGCGGACGCGATTGGCGCTGCGAAGTAGTAGCCCTCCGGCCAAAAAAAGGCGCCCGCGCGGGCGCCTTTTTCTTTCTCGGCCGAACGATCAATGCGTTGCACCAGAATATGTAGGCAATATCGCCGCACCAGACCCGATCGGGCCGTGAAGGCCGCGAATCTCAGACTCACAATCCTGCTGTGCCTGCTCCACGCCGTTTAATTATCGTTTGGGTCTCAGATCACTCGGATGATGGGCTTATCGTGCCGGCAGCAGATACTTCAGCCCATGCGTGAACCCACGCGGCGCCACGGAAACATGATCTTCGTCGTTCAAGACATCTGACTTCAGAACGAGGTTCGGATATTTCCGCTTCTTAAGTCTGCCTTCAAACTCGCGGTTGTCGCCAATCATCTCATTGATCCGGTTGAATCGGGGGCTCTCATACGCTCCGACGTACATATAGACCTTGGCGGGCAGATCCCGGTGACGAGCGGCATACAGGGCCTCCATACTGAAGATATGGCGCTTGTCGTACCAGAATGACGGACTGCCCAGAATGTAACCGCTAAACATGCCAGGATCCGTGAAAAGGATTTGCGCACCCAGCAGCGCACCATAGGAATGGCCCAGAAACAGGGCGCGACGGGGATCTGTCCGGTAACGCTGTGCGATGAACGGCACTACACGATCACGCAAATAGGCTTGATACGCTCGACCGTGCCCATGAACGGCGCCCGCCGGCGCGCCGCGCGGAGCATTGGGAGTCGGCGTATAATCGCGCATCCGGCTCTGCATACCGTCTTCGCCCTTGGCATAGGATAGGCCAACAAGGATGAAATCCTGGATCTGGGCACGCTCGACATTCAGGCGGCGGCTGATCTCACGGATGACCGGAAATGCGTAATTGGCGTCTGTGACAAAGAGGACAGGATATCGTCGGTATGGCTCTTTCTCATAGGACGCTGGCAAGCTGACAAAGACCTGATAGCCCCTCTGGGATACTGGGTCCGGCACATCCCAAACCTCAGTACCGATCAACACGTAAGGGCTGCCTTCACCCTGCTGGACTTTGGTGGGTTGCGTCTGAGCCTGCGTAACATCAATGCGACTCAACAGGCCAACGGCCATGCCAATTGCGCACACGACGTTGGCACACTTCATATTCAAGCCTCCAGCCGATTGTTTGTCGATGCCGTTCTCTTTGGGCTTCTCGGCGCGATTGCCGATCCGTGAAGCCGGATTGGCAAAACCTCCAGTGGAGGTTTTGCCCGGCCGAACGCCCGCAGTGCGGGCGATGGCTTAATGCTCTTTCGGCTTCTCGGCTCTGTTGCCGATCCAATCCATCATCGCAAAAAGCAAGCCCGAAGCCACAAAGGCCAGGTGCAGGATCAGCATCCAGCGCAGCCGCGCCTCATCCAGCACCGCCCCATCCTCGGTCAAGGTCATAAAGGCGCGCAGCAGGGAGATGGCGCTGATCGCCACGATGCTGCCGATCAGCTTCATCTTGAGACCGGAGAAATCCAGCGTCCCCATCCAGCTGGGACGGTCCTCGGCATTTTCGGTGTTGATCTTGGAAACGAAATTCTCGTAACCGGAAAAAATCACGATCACCACCAGATTGCCCGCCAGCGACAGATCGATCATCCCGAGCACCGCCAGGATCACCCGCTCGGGATCCACCGATTCCAGATTGAAGGCCATGGGGAGGGCGTGGAGCATTTCGGCCACAAAGGCGGAAAGCAGCATCAACAGCGACACCACCATGCCCAGATAAAAGGGCGCCAGCAGCCAGCGCGACTTGAACAGGGTCTGTTCCAGAATCTTTTCCAACATATTGCGTTGGTGCATTTCGGCCTCCTGCGCCTCGAAAAACGCCATAATTAAGGCGAATCCCGCCTTCTGGCGCGAAGTTTCGCAAGCTCACCCCGCTTTCGCAAGCGCCGCGCCAAGGTTAGGCTTGGCACATAACAACAACATGCCGGGGCAGGATGCTGGACCGGATTCTGGCACTGGTGGTGGACGTCAAACCGGGCGAGCGCCGCGCGCTGCTCTGGTCCTTCGCCTATTTCTTCCTGATCCTGTCGGCCTATTACGTGCTGCGCCCCTTGCGCGACAATGCCGGCATCACCGGCGGCACCCGCGCCCTGCCCTGGCTGGTCACCGCCACCTTCTTTGTGATGCTGGCCGCCGCCCCGCTCTATGGCTGGCTGGTGGCGCGCCTGCCGCGCCGCCGCCTGATCCCGCTGGTCTATCATTTCTTCGCCGCCAACATTCTGGTGTTCTGGCTGCTGCTGACTTTCGGCATCGGCCAGCAATTTGTCAGCCAGGTCTTCTTTGTCTGGCTCACCGTCTTCTCCATCTTCGCGGTGCCGGTGTTCTGGTCCTATCTCGCCGACCTGTATCGCAGCGATCAGGGCAAACGGCTTTACGGTTTCATCGCGGCGGGCGGCTCGCTGGGCGCGCTGGCCGGGCCAACCGTGACGCGCGCGCTGGTTGAGCCGCTGGGGCCGGTCAATCTGCTGCTGTTGCCGGTGGTGCTGATCGAATTGTCGCTGCTTTGCGCCGCGCGGCTGGGGCCCGCGGCGGCCGGCTTCAACCAGACGCCGCCATCACCGCCCGCCATCGGCGGCAACGCCTTTGAAGGCTTCGCCGCCATTCTGAAATCGCCCTATCTGGGCGGCATCGCTCTGTGGGTGGTGCTGCTCTCGCTGGGCAACAGCATGCTGTATATGTCCCAGGCCGAAGTGGTGAGCGCCGCAACCCAGGACGCGGTGGAACGCACCCGCATCTTCGCCACCATCGAGCAATGGACCGGCATGCTGCAGATCCTTTTGCAATTGGCGCTGACCGGACGGCTGATCCAGCGTTTCGGTACCGGCATCGCCGCCGCCTTCCTGCCGGTGGTGTTCGCACTGGGATATGGCGCGATGTTCCTGGCGCCGGTGCTGGCGGTGGTGATGGCGTTCCAGGCGGCGCAGCGCACCGCGAACTTCGCCGTCTCCAACCCCGCGCGCGAAATCCTGTTCACCGTCGCGGACCGCGAGGACAAGTACAAGGCCAAGAATGTGACCGACGGCGTGGTGTTCCGCGGCGCCGATGTCGGTTGGGCCTGGGTCTTCACCCTGCTCTCCAAGAAATTGATGATGAGCATTCCCGCCATTGCGGCGGTCACGGTGCCCGCCATGCTGGGCTGGGCGGGCCTCAGCCTGTTTTTGGGCCGCATGCAGGAAAAACGCGCCCGTCTTTTGCAATCTCAATCCCAATAGGAGACATCCCCATGACCGCCCTCACCCGCCGTACCGTCCTTGCCGCTACCGCCGCCACGAGCTTGCTGCCCCATGCCGCTGTCGCCCAAAATTCCGCGGGCGGGGCCGGCACGCCGATCCTCAAACGCCGCGTGCCGCAGACCGGCACGATGCTGCCGGTGGTGGGCATCGGCACCTCGCGCGTGTTCGAGTTCGAAAACGATCCGGCCGCGTTGGAAGAGCGCAAGCAGGTGGTGCGCAACCTGGTGGCGGGCGGCGGCAGCCTGATCGACACCGCCGCCGGCTATGGCACGGCGGAAAACAATGTCGGGCTGGTGGCGGCCGAGACCAACCTTCGGCCCAAACTGTTTCTGGCCACCAAGTTCAGCAGCCGCGATAGCCGCGAGGAAGCCGACACCGAGATGCGGCAATCGCTGGGGCGGCTAAGGACCAATTATGTGGACCTGCAGCAGGCTTGGAATGTCGGCGATCCCAATTTTTCCACCGCCCAGATGAAGGCGTGGAAGGCGGCCGGCCACTGCAAGCATTACGGCATCACCTCCAGCTTTGACGGCGCCTATGAGGCCCTGGCCGTGGTGCTGAAGCGCGAGAAGCCGGAATTTTTCCAGATCAATTATTCGCTGGGCGACCGCGATGCCGCTAAGGTGCTTCTGCCTCAGGCCCAGGACAGCGGCAGCGCCGTCTTGACCAACCTGCCCTTTGGCCGCAATTCCATGTTCCAGAAGGTGCGCGGCAAGGAGCTGCCGGACTTTGCCAAAGAGATCGACTGCGCCAGCTTTGCGCAACTGTTCCTGAAGTACAATTTGTCCCATCCGGCCGTGACGGCCGTGATCCCCGGCACCGACAAACCGCAGTATATGCTGGACAATCTGAATGCCGGGCGCGGGCGGATGCCCGATGCCGCTTTGCGCCGGCGGATCGAGCAATGGTGGGACAGTATCTGACCGGCTTTTCGTCTTAAAAAACCGGAGCGCCCGCCCTATATTGGGCCATGGCCCACAATAACGGCATGGTTCCCCGGACCCGCAAAGCCCGCGCCCCGAAAGGCGCGTCG
>DATEEB010000108.1:0-14702 GCA_035281345.1 Rhizomicrobium sp.
CATGCCTGACATCATTCTGCCCGGCTCGGCGGGGCGTATCGAAGCCCGGTACCAGCGGCAAAAGAATCCCGGCGCCCCCATGGCGCTGGTGCTGCACCCCCATCCCCAGTTCGGCGGCACCATGAACAACCCGCTGGTCTATGACCTTTTCCATATGTTCCACGGCTTGGGCTGCACCACGGTGCGCTTTAATTTCCGCGGCGTCGGCCGAAGCCAGGGCAGTTTCGACAATGGCGCGGGCGAATTGTCCGATGCCGCCGCCGTGCTGGACTGGATGAACACGCTGTACCCCAACCCGTCCAATGTCTGGGTCTGCGGCATCAGTTTCGGCGCCTGGATCGGCATGCAGCTTTTGATGCGCCGCCCCGAAATCACCGGCTTTGTCTCCATCGCCCCGCCCGCCAGCATGTATGACTTCGCGTTTCTCGCGCCCTGCCCGGCTAGCGGCCTGATCGTGCATGGCACCAAGGACAATGTGGTGCCGGAGCCGGACGTGCAGAAGCTGGTGGACCGCCTCACCGCCCAAAAGGGCATCAAGATCACCTACAACAAGATTGACGGCGCCAACCATTTCTTCGACAAGCGCGAAGCCGATGTGGTGGAGACGGTGAAGGAGTATGTTTCCAACATGATGTCGAAGCCAAGAGAAGGGCGATAGCCCTTCTCGCAGTCACCCGTTCCTACGCTGTCGCTAGGAACTATGCGGGTGACCCAGTTAAACAAAGCCCGTTAGGCTTTCCAGAACTTTCCACCCGTCATCGGCTCTTTAACGCCCGTCGTTGTCGGCAGTGACAGCGGCAATCCCTTTTTCGATCGCATCGCCAAATAGGCAAAGCCATGCGCCTCAAGCGCATCGCCATCCCAGCCGGCGTCTTCGGCCCTGAGCACCGGCGCGCCGACATAAGCCGCCAACTGCTCCATCAGAAATAGGTTGTGACGGCCGCCGCCGCTGACGATCCAGGTCTTGGCGGGCGCGGGAAAATGATCGCTGGCCTTGGCGATCGCCGCGGCGGTGAAGGCCGCCAAGGTTGCCGCGCCTTCCGCCGCAGACAGATCCTCCACCGCATCCATGCCGAAATCCATGCGGTCCAGCGACTTGGGCGGCATCAGGACGAAAAATTCATGGCCCAGCATGTTTGTCAGCGCCGCGTCATTGATACATCCGGTGCGGGCAAGCGCGCCGCTCTCATCCACCGGCCTGCCAGTGTGACGTTGCATCCAATCGTCTATCGGGGCATTGCCCGGGCCGGTATCGAAGGCCAGCACCATGTCGGCGCCGATATAGGTGACCTGGGCGACACCGCCGATATTGACCACCACCAAAGGCTGTTCCAATCCGCAACGGCGCGCCATGGCGGCATGATAGAGCGCCATCAAGGGCGCGCCCTGCCCGCCGGCCGCGACATCGGCGCTGCGGAAATCGTTGATCACATCTATTCCCGTCAACCGCGCCAGCAAGGCGCCGTCCCCGATCTGCCAAGTCCAATGCAGCCCGGGCCGGTGCAGGATGGTCTGGCCATGAAAACCGATCAGCGCCACATCGTCCGCCGTAAGCCTGGCTTTTTCCAGCAGGGCCGCAACCGCCTGGGCATGGACCAGAGTCAAAACGCGCTCCGCCTCGGCAATCGAGGGCGGCACGGCCGCCTCTTGCGCCAACCTGCCGGCGACCTCCAAAGCGGCGCGCAGTTGGGCGCGCGTGGCCGCATCATAGGACAGGGTCAGCCCAGGACCAGGACGCACGACATCCTGGCCGTCGGTCTCCAGCAAGGCGGCATCCACGCCATCCAGCGAGGTGCCACTCATCAGGCCTATGACTTTCAGGATTTCGCCCATTCGTGCTATGCCGCCTGCTTGTCGCAATGAGTCTATAGCATGCCGGCCGCGCCCCAATTCCAGTCCGAATTCCTCCGCACATTCGCGGCGCGCGGGGCCTATTACGATTGTTCCGCGCCCGCCGAACTGGACAAGCTGTTCGCCAAGGAACGCATCACCGCCTATATCGGCTTTGACTGCACCGCCGACAGCCTGCATGTCGGCAGCCTGGTGCAGTTGATGACCCTGCGCCGGCTGCAGCAGGCCGGCCACAAGCCTATCCTGTTGATGGGCGGCGGCACCACCAAGATCGGCGACCCCAGCGGCAAGGACGAAACCCGCACGCTTTTGACCGGCGAACAGATCGAAGCCAACAAGCAAAGCATCTTGTCCGGCATCCGGCATCTGCTGAAATTCGGCGACGGGCCTTGCGACGCCATCATGGTGGACAATGCCGAATGGCTGGACAAGCTCGACTATATTCCCTTCCTGCGCGATGTCGGCCGCCATTTCTCGGTCAACCGCATGCTGACCATGGAATCGGTCAAGCTGCGCTTGGACCGCGAACAGCCGCTGTCCTTTTTGGAGTTCAATTACTCCATCATGCAGGCCTATGATTTTGTCGAACTCTACAAGCGCCATGGCTGCAAGCTGCAAAGTTCGGGCTCGGACCAATGGGGCAATGTCGTATCCGGCATCGATCTGGGGCGGCGGCTGGAAAATGCGCAGTTGTTCGGGCTTACCACGCCGCTGATCACCACGGCGTCCGGCGCCAAGATGGGCAAGACCGCGGCGGGCGCGGTGTGGCTGAATGCCGGCCGCGTTTCGCCTTATGACTATTGGCAATTCTGGCGCAACAGCGAGGACCGCGATGTCGGCCGCTTTCTGCGGCTGTTCACCGACCTACCCGAAAGCGACATCGCGCGCCTGGAAAATCTGCAAGGCGCCGAACGGAACGAGGCCAAGAAAGTGCTGGCTACCGAAGCCACCGCCATCCTGCATGGCCGCGAGGCGGCTGACCGCGCCGCCCAAACCGCGCGCAGCGCCTTTGAAGACGGCGCCATGGCGGAAGGCCTGCCCACCATCACCGCCAAGCTGCCGGACGGCATCCTCAACCTCGCCGTGGCGGCGGGCCTGGCCTCGTCAAACTCCGAGGCCCGCAAATTGATCGCCAACAATGGCCTTAAGCTCAACGATGCGGCAGTCGGCGACCCGCGTCTGACGGTGGATGCATCGGTTCTCAATAGTGACGGCGTTCTGAAATTGTCCAGCGGCAAAAAGAAACACGTGCTCGTAAAGCCGGCCTAGTTGGGCGGCGGCTTGGGCACGGGGCCGCTCGCTGACGGCGGCGGAGCGGCAGGAGCATTCGGCGCAGTGCTAGGCGGCGCGTCCATATTCGATGGCGCATTGGCCGCGGTGGGGATATGACCCTGGAAAATCCGGCGGAAAATACCGGGCGCCAGCATCGCCAAGGGATTGGTGCTGATATTGGGCTGTTCCATATTGCCGGTGGCCGAATAGGTGACGCTTAAGATTCCCTCGCCCTTCTTGGAAGCCAGAAGGTCGCCCAGCAGCGGAATATTGCTCAGCACCGAATTGACCCCGCAAGCCGGAACCAGCGAACCCTTGAGCGCCAGGGTACCGTGCGGGCGGTCGATGTAACCGTCTGAGGTGGCGCAGATCGCCGCGCCCGAGGCGCGCGCGCCTTTCACGCTGATCACATTGTTCTTGGAGGAGAAGGGAAAATTCCATTCATCTAGGCTGATGCCGTCGCCGCCCATCAGATCGCCAAGTCCCGTCAAAGACCCTGCCGCGAACAGCCGGCCCAACAGCGGCTGATTGACCATCTGGAATTTCTTCACCGTTAGCACCCCGGTGAAATCGGGTGCGGGATTGCCGGCGGGCACGATATCGCTTGCCTGTCCGGGCAGATTGACGGTCGCGCTCAACACCCCGCCGCGCATGCTTTCAAACGCAAAAACCCCGCGCGCCAGCAGACCGGCATCGCCACTAGTAAAAGTTACCTTGCGGCCGGTGGCGCTGGTTTCCAGAGTCGCGGCGATGGGCGCACTTTGCGCACCCATGGTGACATTGCCGCTGAGGCTGAGCGCCGAAGGCCGGTTGCCGATCCCGGCCAGATCGAACTGGAACGGCATGATGGACACGCCGCTGCGCATTGCCATGCGGTCCAGCCGCATATTGATATGGAAACGGCCCTCGGGCGTATCGTCCGGGGCCGCGGCCGCGCCGCCGCCGGCCTGTTCGTTGGAGCCGGTGCGGCCGATCTTGGACCCGTCCAAGGACTTGCCCCGCACCAGATAGTCGCTGCCGTAACTGCCGCGTGTCAGCTGAAACGACAGATCGTTGAGCGGTCCCATCCGCACGGAGGGAAAATTCAGCACCGTCAGATCGCCATTGCGGTTGAAATCGGCGGTGCCGTTGAGATTAAGCACCGGCCCGCTGATGCGGATGGTTTGCTCCTGGACGATGTTGCCGGGCGCGAAATCCACGCCGATACGCCCTGTCGCGGGCTGGCCGGGCGTCTTTTCCAGATTGACGATGGGGACCGACAAGGTAGCGGGGGTGAAATCCACCGTGACATCGGCATGCACCAGATTACCGCTATGCCCCACAATATCGGCGGTGATCGGCACGGTGCCGCGGAAGAAACGCTTGAGCTGAATGTTGAGCGCCTGGCGCCCGCCCTCGGTCATCGCCCCCTTGACCGCAAGGCGGGTGGTGATCTTGTCCTTGGTGCGGAAATCCTCGGTCCAATCCACAGTCAGGCGGGAATCCGCCAGATTGACCAGCCCGCTTTGGCGCAGACGGTTATTGTCGATGTCGAAGGTGACGGACCCGTTGGTCAGGCGCGTCTTGCCGCCCAAGGTAACCGCAAAATCACTGACCGAGGCCTTGACCGAAATACCGACATCGTCCACCGGCAGATCCGCCAGCATGGGCACCTTGAACATCAGATCGGCGCTGGCTTGCCCGCCGGTTGTTTTGGGGTCGACGCCGAACTTGGTGGGATAGTTGAGCGGCTTCATATCGATCAAGGTCATGACATCGGGCATGGCGCCTTCGATGCGGACACTGAACTGGCCCACCGTGCCATGCTGATGCAACGTGGGAATGAGCGCTGTGCCGCGGCTGGCCGTCAGGTTACCGATGCGCCCGCCGGTGAAATTGGCTTTAAAGGTATCGCCCGTCATGATGGCATCGCCCGCAACGCCGGTGGCATGGGTGAGGCCGCGGACATAATTGCCCTCGATGTCGCGCATCGCAAAAGTGAGCTTGAGCGAGTCTTCCGGCAAAACCGGCTGATCCATCAGGCCGGGCGGGAAATTGGTTTCCATTTCCAGCGGGCCGATTTCGCCGGCGAAAATATTCGCATCGATCCACTCGCGCGTTCCCGCCGCGACGGGAATCGGCCAATAGCGTAGCAAGGTGCGCACCGGCAGCGCGGCGATGCGCGCTTTGGCCACCAGCCCCGGCGCGCCGGCATCGTTCAAACTCACGGCGCCGGAGGCGTCGAAGGAAAATCCGGGCGCGGTGGCGTTCAGTTTGGCGATTTGGAACTGGCGCGGCGCGGTCAGATAGTCCGCGGCCACCGTCACCGATCGATAGGCAACCGGGGCGGGGAAGACGCCCGGCATGTTCAGGGCAATATCCTCGCCGCGCAGATCGGCATGAATGCGCTCCAGCTTGCCCGCAGCGTCGTAAAGAAAATCGCCCGACCCCTTGAAGCTGGCCCGCGCCTCTTTCGCGGTCAGATTGGCGGTTAGCGCCACGCGGCGGGTGACGCCGTCATAGCGCCCCACCAGCCGCAAGCTTTCGATATGCACCGCCTTGCTGGTCATCGCGGCATAGGGAATTTCGCCCGCTGCCGTGATGTCGAAGGTGGCGAAGATCAGCTTGGCTCCCGGATCGACGCGGAAGGTGCCGGTGCCGCTGGCCACCACCGGCAGATTTCTTACGCCTGCGAACAGTTTGGCGTTCTTGCCCAGGCCGCGCAGGTCCAGCCCGCTGATGGAGACCTTACCCAGCGCAGGGCCACGGGCCGGCGGTAAAGTCAGATCGGCGGTGACATGCGTCATGCGGTCCGAAACCATCACATCGGCATCCAGATTGGCGCCGATGCTCTTACCCTTGGCGCGCAACATCAGATTGGCGCGCGGCGAATTGACATTCAGGCCGGTGATTTCGTCCCGCAAGCCCAGCCGGGCATTGCGCACCGCGAAACTGTCCAGCGTCGAAGGTCCATCGCCGCGCGCTTCGATCACATCCCGGATGCGCCTGATGATATCATCGTCCCCCGCGTCTTTCTGATTTCCCAGACGGACGCGGCCATTTTTCATCTGCACCAAGGTGAACTCCACGCCCACCAGCGTGATGCGTTTCACCACGAACTCGCCGCGCAGGAACGGCGCCGCCGCCAGGTCGATGTCGGCCTTGGGCGCACGCAGCACGACCCGGCCCTTGGAGTCGGCGATGCGGGCACCCAGCACCACCAGGTTCACCCGGCCTTCATCGCGGCTCCATTCGAGGGCGGCGCGGTCATAGTCCAAATCGATGCCCGGCAGAGCCTCTTGGATCGCCCCGGCCAGGGTCCCGCGCAGGGGCCCCAAAGAGACCGGACCCCATAGCAGCCGCAGGCCCGCCCCGGCCGCAAAAAAAACGAGCGCCGCCGCCAAAGCCCCGGCGCACAGCGCGGCCCGGCTGATGTGGTGGGCCTTTATGAAATTGGCGAAAGGCAGCTTCACACGGGATTTCTCTGGGTACGGACTGCTGTAATACGACTGTTGGGCCTAAAAAGGGCAAATATCCCAGCCTCTTGATCAGGGCGCAATTGCGCTTTCCCCGGGAGTTGGGCTTAAATCCGCCCCGGTTGGGGACGGGAACGGATTATGGCGTTGGCGGCAGGGGGATTGTCGGCGGGAGACCGGGCCCCTTCTTTCAAAATCGCGACCGATGGCGGGGAGACAATTTCCTCCGTCAGCCTCAAGGGCGCGCCTTATGTCATCTACTTCTATCCCAAGGACGACACGTCCGGCTGCACCAAACAGGCCATCGGCTTTTCCCAAAGCCTCAAGACATTCGACAAGCTTGGCGTCCGCGTCTTGGGTATCTCCAAAGACAGCCTGGAGTCGCATGCCAAGTTTCGCAAAAAACACAAACTCAAGATCGCGCTGGGTTCCGATCCCGAAATCAAGATGGCCAAGGACTGGGGCGTGTGGGGCGAAAAAACGCTCTATGGCCGCAAATATATGGGGATGGAGCGCGCCACGTTCCTAATCGATGCCAAGGGTGCGATCGCGCAGACTTGGCGCAAGGTCAAGGTTCCCGGCCATGTCGAGGACGTACTTGAGGCGGCGCAAACCCTATGAAGACGGCGGCCAAACACCTCTTCAAAAACCCTTGGCGCCGCGCTTCGGCCCAGCGGCCGGGTTCGCGTCCGCTTTTTTGGCATCGGCGTCTGATCGGCAAGCCGCAACCGGAGGAGATGCATACCGCGATTGCAGGCGAAGACCCTCCGGACGTCCAGCACGCAAAGGCGCCGCTGACACAGCGCGCCTGGGCCTGGATCCACGCCACCTTTCCGGAACGCCAAATCTATATCCGCAGCGATGGGCGGGTGCAGTTCTTCACCTTCGGCGCTTCACTGCAAGCCACCCTGGCCGGCCTTGGCTTGATCTTCCTGGGCTGGGTGGCGTTCGCCACCGTCAATGTTGTGTTCAAGGACCGCATCATCGCGGCCAAGGATCATCGCTATCAGCAAATGCAAGAGGCTTACGAAAACCACGTCGCCGACCTGCAGGTTTCCTATGACGAACTCAATGGCGCGCTTACCTCCGCGCAAGACCGGTTCAAGGCGACCGCCGATGCGTTGCAGGCCAAGCAAAACGCCATCGCCGGATTTCTCAACCGCGCCAATCAAGTCCAGGCCGCGGTGAGCGGCGGCCGCGGCTTGGCGCCGCTGCCATCGGTGGTGCAAAACGCTGCTCCATCCTTTAACCCTTCCACTCTGGAACTTGGCGCACCGGCCGCCGCCGAAGCCTCCGGCACCTCACAATTGGCCGTCATGCCGGGACCGGCCCAGCCGCAGCCGCGCACGGCACGCCCCGTAAAATCCAGTTTGCTGGGCAACGGCTTCAAGCGCATCGCCGCCCTGGTCCAATCGGTCAGCGGAAAAATCTATGCCCCGGCCCGGCGCGAATTCTCAACCCTTTATGACAAGTATCCGGCTCTGCGGACCCTGGCGGAACAGACCGCGCGCATCAGCTACATCGGACAAACCGAAAATCTGCTGATGGCGCAAACGCAAAATGCGCTGGGCCAAGGCGTCGGCGCCTTGCGCAATGTGATGCACCGCACCGGTATCAACCCGGACTCCTTCGCCCAAAGGACGCGGAACGAAGGCATGGGCGGGCCGGAAATTCCGCTCGACCAAGTACGGATTGAGGGCATTTCCGATCCCGAATTTACCCAGGCCTATCTCAAAGCCGCCGCCGTGCTGGAGGAATTGAACGGCCTGTCGGCCGCCCTGGACCGCGTGCCGTTGACCGCGCCGGTCTCCGCCGCCAGTTTCGACAAGTCCAGCAGCTTTGGCGCCCGCGTGGATCCCTTCACCCGCCGCTATGCCTTCCATTCCGGAATCGATTTCGCAGGCCCCTGGGGCTCGGTGGTGCGGGCGACCGCGCCCGGCACCGTGGTGTTTGCCGGCTATCGGGGCGGCTACGGAAAAATGGTGGAAATCGACCATGGCAACGGCATCCGCACCCGCTACGGTCATCTTTCAGTGATCGGCGTCAGGATCGGCGGTCAGATCGGCAAGGGCATGGGACTGGGCCGCGTCGGCTCCACCGGGCGCAGCACGGGCCCGCATGTGCATTACGAAGTCTGGTACGACGACGTCGCCAAGAATCCCAACAACTTCATCGAGGCTGGCCGCAATGTTCTCTAGCAAAAGAAAGGACGCTGTGCAGGAGCAGGCGCCAGTGTCCGCCAAGCGCGGGCGCGCCTTGTCCGCGCCTTCCATCATCAGCGCCGACATGGCGATCAACGGCGCCTTGACCTCCACTGGCGATATTCAGATCGACGGAAGGCTGGAGGGGGATGTGCGCAGCATCGGGCTGACGATTGGCGAAAAGGCGGAAATCCACGGCGAGATTTGGGCCGAGGATCTCACCGTGCGCGGCAAGGTGGTGGGCCGGATTCGCGCGCGCAAAGTTCTGCTGGCCGCCACAAGCCATGTCGAAGGCGATATCCTGCACGAAGCCCTGGCGGTGGAATCGGGCGCCTTTTTCGAGGGCAATTGCCGGCATTCCGACAATCCGCTGGGAACCAACGGGGAAGGCCGCAACAATAGCGCGCTCGATACGGCGGAACGCCACGGCGCCGTGAATCTGTTCGCGCCGCTGAGTCCGGCCACGACATAAGCGCCGCAGGCACAGTGGCGGATGGCTCTCTTCTTTTGTTGATCGATCTTCAGCAAGCGATTGATCATCCGAGTTGGGGTGTTCGCAACAATCCAGATGCCGAAGTGAAAATTACGCGCCTTCTCTCATACTGGCGCGCAAAACGCTGGCCGGTCATACATATCCGCCATGATTCCAGGGAGCCAAAGTCGCACTACCGGCCCGGCCAGCCGGGAAACGATTTCAAACCGGAAGCCACGCCGCTCCCGCACGAAATCGTAATCGCGAAGAATGCCAACAGCGCCTTTATTGGCACCGATCTGGAAACCAGGCTGAATATGGCGGGTCATCCGCCCCTCGTCGTCGCAGGCGTAATCACGAACAACTCTGTTGAAGCGACGGTGCGGATGGCGGGCGACCTGGGTTTCGCTACCTGGCTGGTGGAGGATGCCTGCTTCACCTTTGGCAGGAAAGACTGGAATGGCGTATCGCGCAGCGCCGAGGAGATCCACGCTATGACACTCGCCAATCTCCACGGCGAATACTGCACCGTCACAACGACCGCTCGCCTTCTAGACGATAACTAACGACATAAGCAGGGGCGTGAACCGAAAGGTTCACGCCCCGATCTTTTAGACAGGACTGTTAGCGCGGCCGATTGTCGTTGGTGCGGCCTGGCCAGTTGTCGTAGCCGCCAGGCCGGTTGTAGCCACCGTCATAGCTGCGATCGTCACGCTCGCGCGCGATATCCACGCCGCCCTCCATGCTGCGGCCACCGCTCCGCTCCAACGCGATGGCCATTCTCAGATGGCTGCGCAGGGTGGGAAGCTGGGCGCGCGCCAGATCGCTGACCGCGCCATGATCCTCGCGCGCTTCCTCACGGAATTCGGCGATGTCCTTGCGGTGGTCATCGACCATGAAGCGGATGAATTCCCGGTCGAATTCCCGGCCGCGCAAAAACTGCAGCCGATCACGGGCCTCGCGTGCCTCGGGGGTGATTTCGCGGCTGCGCCAGACCCCGAAGCGCCGGCCCAGGGTGCGAATCTCATAGCGGGCTTGGACATGATCGCTTGCCAAGATCTCACCATACTGGCGCACTGCGGGACTACGAGCCTGCTCAGCCGCCAGACGGCCCAGCATGATTTCGGAATTGGCGTCTCGTTGCGCATTGAACAAGAACGCGCGCGGGCTGTCGGCTTGCGCCGTCCCACCCAAAGCCAATAACGCCACAACGGAGCTTGCCAGAAAAAGGGAACGGTTCATGGAACTCTCCTGCCTGAATGCCCCGGGCAGGAAACGGTTTCGCCATCACGAAGTTCCGCCAAGCAGGCGGCACTGAAAACGCTATTCCAGGTCCTCGACTTTTTCGCGCGGTTTGCCACCAACCTCCTGCGCCAGCGCGGCCGCCATGAAAGAATCAAGATCGCCATCCAGCACATCCGATGGCGTGCGGCTTTCCACCCCGGTGCGAAGATCCTTCACCAGCTGATAGGGCTGCAGCACATAAGAGCGAATCTGATGGCCCCAGCCGATCTCTTTTTTCTCGCCGACAAAGGCGCCGGTTTCCGCCTTCTTCTTTTCCAGCTCGATTTCGTATAGCCGGGATTTGAGCATGTCCCAGCAAATGGCGCGATTTTGATGCTGGCTGCGTTCCGATTGGCTGGCCACCGCGATCCCGGTCGGCAGATGGGTGATGCGTACCGCGCTTTCGGTCTTGTTGACATGCTGGCCGCCCGCCCCGCTGGCGCGATAAACGTCGATACGCACGTCTTTTTCCGGAATATCGATTTCGATGGACTGGTCGATCACCGGATAGACTGTCACCGATGAAAAAGAGGTGTGGCGCCGGGCATTGGAATCGAACGGCGAAATGCGCACCAGCCGGTGCACGCCGGCCTCGGTCTTCAGCCAGCCATAGGCGTTCTGGCCCTTGACCAACAGGGTGGTGGATTTGATGCCCGCCGCCTCGCCTTCGCTTTCTTCGATCAGTTGCAGCTTGTAGCCGTGGCGTTCGGCCCAGCGCATATACATGCGCAGCAGCATCGAGGCCCAATCCTGACTCTCGGTGCCGCCGGCGCCGGCGTGAATTTCCAGATAGCTGTCATTGCCGTCGGCTTCGCCCGAGAGCATGGATTCCAAACGCATCTGCTGGGCGCGGCCGGCGAGCGCCAGCAGCGCATTTTCCGCGTCCGTCACCATGGCGGCATCGCTCTCGGCCTCCGCCATCTCGATCAGGGCGGCGGCATCGCCAAGTTCGTTGGTAAGCTTGGTAACCGCGCTCAGCGCTGTGTCCAGCTTCTGGCGTTCGCGCATCAATTTCTGCGCCGCCGTTGAATCGTTCCAAAGAGAAGGGTCTTCGGCCTTGGCGTTCAGTTCGTCCAGACGACGATTGGCTTTATCCCAGTCAAAGATGCCTCCTCAGCAGGGCAATGGCCTGCTGTATCTCGTCGGCGGCGCGGGAAATTTCTGGTCGCATGGCGGGGGATATAAGGAGGTCGGACCGGAACGTAAAGTGCGTTTGCCGCTAATAGAGGCCGCCGGTGCCCTCGCCCACCGAACCGGCGGGCGCGGAGGCTTGACCCGCATTGGCCGCGCCGGGCGCGTTTTCCTCGCCAAACAGCGGCGCATTGGCCTCACCGGGCACGGTGCCCTCCTTGAAGGCTTCCAGGATGGCGCCCGGCGTTCCGGCCGCAACGGGATTGCCGCTTTTCCAATCGATGGGGATTTGCTCGATACCGGGCGGGATGCGGAACGGCGTGGGCGGCGCATCCTTGAGCGCTTCCTTCATGAAGTCCCGGAAGATCGGCGCCGCCACGGTTGCGCCCTGCTCATGCGCGCCCAGGGTGCGCGGATTGTCGAAACCGATGAACACGCCCGCCACCAGATCGGGCGAGAAGCCGACGAACCAGGTGTCCTTGGCATCCGACGACGTGCCGGTCTTGCCGCCCAAGGGCTTGTCGATCTGCGCCCCCACCGCATAGGCGGCGGTGCCGCGCTGAACCACGCCCTGCATCATGGAGACAACTTGATAGGCGCTGCGCGGATCGATGATCTGCTGGCGGATATCGGCCAGCAGCGGTTCTTCCTGGCCATGCCAATTGGCCTCGTTGCAACCTTCGCATTTGCGCGCATCGTGGCGCCAAATAGTCTTGCCGTTGCGGTCCTGGATGCGGTCCACCAGCGAGGCGGTGATTTTCTTGCCGCCATTGACGAATTCGGCATAGCCGGTGACCACCCGGATCAGCGTGGTTTCATAAGCGCCCAAGGAATTGGCCAACAGCGGCGGCAGCTTGTCATAGACGCCAAACCGCACCGGCAGCTTGACCACTTGATTCATGCCCAGATCGTGGGCCAGATGCACTGTCATCAGGTTGCGCGACAGTTCGAGCCCGCGGCGCAAGGTGGTGTCGCCCAGATACTCGCCCCTCTCGAAATTTTCCGGCCGCCAGATGCCCAAGCCGGGGCCCTGATCCATTTCGAAGGGAGCGTCCAACACTTTGGTGGCGGGGGTGTAACCGGCTTCCAGCGCCGCCGCATAGACGAAAGGCTTGAAGGCCGAGCCCGGCTGGCGCTGCGCCTGCATGGCACGGTCGAATTGCGATGAGGCATAAGAGAACCCGCCCGACAGCGCCAGCACACGTCCGGTATGGGGATCCATCGCCACAATGGCGCCGTTGATCTCGGGCACTTGGCGCAATCCGAATTCGCCCGGCTTGGCGGGCGCGGGCATCGCTTCGACATAAAAGACATCGCCCGGCTTGACCACATCCTGCGGCTTGGCGGGCGCGGGCCCGCGTGACGCGCCCGGCAATTGCCTATGCGCCCATCGATACCCTTCAAACGTCAACTGGCCGGTGGCACCATCGGCAAAGCCGATGCGAACCGCCTTACCGTCATAGTTCAGCGCGACCGCCAAGCGCCAAGTTTCGATGCCCGAGGCTTCCGGGATAGATTTCAAGCTCCCGCGCCAATCCGCCAGATCGATATGTTGCTTGGCGCCGCGCCAGCCATGGCGGCGGTCATAGCGCACCAACCCGCTGCGCAAGGCGCTAACGGCATAATTCTGCAGCCTTGTGTCCAACGAGGCGCGCACCTGCAGGCCGCTGTCGTAAAGACCCTTGGCGAGATAGCGCCCGATCAGCAGGCGGCGCACTTCCTCGACAAAATAATCCACGTCGGCGGCCTGACTGCCCAAGGCGCGGCTTTGCGTCACCAACGGCTCGGCCTTGGCGGCAGCGGCCTGTTCGTCGGTGATATAGTTGTTCTCCGCCATCTGGTTGATCACCCAGTTGCGCCGGCCGATGGCCGCCTGCCGGTAGAAACGCGGATCGTAGTTGGCAGGGCCCTTGGGTAACGCCGCCAGAAAGGCAACCTCGGCTATGCCAAGCTCATCCAGCGACTTGCCGAAATAATGCAACGACGCCGCGCCGATGCCATAGCAGTTCTGCCCCAGATAGATTTCATTGAGGTACAGCTCCAGCACCTTCTCCTTGGGATAGGTGGCGTCGATGCGCACCGCCAGGATGGCCTCGCGAATCTTGCGGCTGAACTTGACGTCGGAATTGAGCAGGAAATTGCGCGCCACCTGCTGGGTGATGGTCGAGGCGCCTTGCGGACGGCGGCTCTGCAGCACCAACCCCACATCCTTGATCGCGGCGCGCAAGATGCCTGACGGATCGATCCCGGGATGATTGTAGAAATTGCGGTCCTCGGCGCTGGTAAAGGCTTCCTTGACCAGCTTGGGAACAAAGGTGACGGGAACGAAGATGCGCCGCTCACGGGCATATTCGCCCAACACCGTGCCGTTACCGGCATAGACGCGGGTGGTGATGGGCGGGGTATAATCATGCAACGCTTCCACGCTGGGAAGATCGCGGGTGATGGTGAAGAGATAGACCGCCAGGGCTCCGATCGCCAGCACCATCAGCGCCGCCGCCGTCAGGCCAAGCCATTTCAGAAGACGGTGAAGAAAATTCTGCATGAAGTATCGAATTATACCGCCGCGGATGGGAAATTGAAAAGGTCTAACGCGCGGCCTGGGAGGTGCGCACAAACTGGGCGTCCACGGCGTCCGCGATGGCATCGGCCACCTTGGCGCGCCAGGTCTGGGTGTTCATCCGGGCGGCATCGTCCCGGTTGGACAGATAGCCCAGCTCGATCAGCACGGCGGGAACATCCGGGGCCACCAGCACCGCCAGGCTTGCGCTGCGATGCGGGCTTCTGGCCAAAAGGTCGGTCACCTGCCCAATGCTTCTGAGCGCGTTGGTGGCGAACTCCGAGGATTTGTTGCGAGTGTCGCGTTGCGCCAGACCGATCAGGATGGGCGCCACAGGATTGTTCCCGCCCGACAAATCCACGCCGGCGATGATGTCGGATTGGTTTTCGCGCCTGGCCAGCGCCGAGGCTTCACGGTCGGAGCGTCCGTCATTGAGGGTATAGATCGAGGTGCCGGTGGTTTCGGGATCCGGATGG
>DATEEB010000109.1:0-2623 GCA_035281345.1 Rhizomicrobium sp.
GGTGCGCGCCATGGCCGAGGAGGGCCGCGAATTCGTCGGCCACAATATCAAAGCGGTGATCGCGGAGATCGAAAAGAAGATGCGCGCCGCCGCCGCCGATCTGGAATTCGAGGAGGCCGCCCGGCTGCGCGACGAACTCAAACGGCTGCAATCCACCGCGCTGGCCATTGCCGACGATCCCTTTGCGCGGCAATCCGAAGTCGCCCGCGCCGCCCTGGACGCGGACATCACCACTTCGACGGACGACAATCCCTCCAAGCCGATCCCATCCGGCAAGCGCAAGAAATTGCAGCGCGCCAGCCGGCCCAACACGCCCAAGACTTTCGGCAGCAGGGCGCGTTGAGCCACAAACCAAGTCCCCCTCCCGCCCATCACGACCTGGAAGAGGTGATCGATCACATCATCGCGCTGTGCATTCACAACGGCCCGGCGCATGACGGCCATGGCCGTGTTTCCGTCGCCGACCTGATGGACACGATCGGCGAGCGCTCCTTCGGGCCCTTGCTTTTGGTGCCCAGCCTGATCGCGGTGTCGCCGGTGGGCGCGATCCCCGGCCTGCCCGCCGTCACCTCGGCGGTGATTGTGCTGATCGCGGCGCAGATATTGCTGCGGCACGAGCATTTCTGGATTCCCGGCTGGCTGGCGCGCCGCTCGATGGATGCGGGAAAGATGGAACGCGGGCTGGAAACGTTCCGCCCCGTGGCGCGCTTCATCGATCATCTGCTGCGTCCGCGCCTGGCGCTTCTGACGCGCGGCATCTTTTTCGACGCCATCGCGGCGCTCTGTCTGGCGATCGGGTTGGTGACGCCGATCCTGGAACTGGTGCCCTTGGGCGGCATTCCGCCCAACGCGGCGGTGGTGGCTTTTGCGCTGGCGATCACGGCGCGCGACGGCTTGTGGGCGCTGATCGCCTTTCTCTTCACCGGCGCCACCATCGCCTGGCTGGCGATGCTGGCGCTGTGAGAGCCGCTTACTAGTTACATTGGCAAATGGCCGACGCCGTGCAGGGAGGAGGGCCAGCGACCGCCTTGCAGACTCCGCCCTTGGCATTGCCGGTACCTGCGCACCAGGCATTGCAGTTGAACGTGTCGGGATGCCCCAGATCGCCCGCATGTGCGTGGATCACGCCGGCCCCGGGATTGGATTCGATCAGTATCTGATCGCTCTGGCAGGCTTCGCCGAAGAACCGCCCATTGCGTTTGCCATCTTGCGTCACACCGACATGGCAACCGGCCACCTTTGGCGCGACGCCATCGGTATCGTCCCAGTAGGTGGAGACTTTGCCTTTCCAGTCGGTCGGCTTGTATTCGATGGTGCCCAGGGCGCCAGGCATGCCTTTGGCGCCGGCGGACGGTTCGTGTTCCGCCGCGGTAGCATTCATCAACATGAACACGGGAACACAGACCGCGATCATGACGGCCAATAGCGATTGTTTGAGATGCATATGATTTCCTCCTTTCCCCTCTTAAGCCCGCTCAATCCTATCATGACTCCCTGCCGGACGGCCGATGCTTTTCGGCCAAGTTCCGGTCCGGCGCTTGCCGTGTTTGGCGCGCTAAGCGGCTGTTCGCATGAGACGATTCCAATGCAACGCGCTCACAGGCTGGCGCACCGCGCCCCGCCGGCGTTGTTATTTGGCTCAAAACGTTTATATTGGGCGCCACGTGGTTCTTGCGTCCCTGTCAGACGAAGCGCTTCTGTCTTTCTGACCTGCCCTTTCTGACCGAGAGGCGCGCCGGACGAACCGAAAAACTTCCTAACGACCCGATGTTCTTGTTGCCACGGCCGCCCCCGCATTTTGCGTGGGCGGAACCCGATGTTTTGAAGGAACAATTATGACCATCGGCACCGTGAAGTTTTTTAATGCCACCAAAGGTTTTGGATTCATCTCGCCCGAAGGCGGCGGCAAGGACGTGTTTGTGCATGTCTCGGCCGTCGAAGCGGCGGGCATGCGCACCCTGAACGAAGGCCAGAAGGTGAGCTTCGACATCCAGCCGGATGCGCGCGGCGCCAAGGCCGCCAATCTTTCGGCCGCCTAACGAAAACGGACGGGCGGTGCGCCAAGGCGCGCCGCCCGTTTGTCCTTTGCCTGCAGGAGAGTCCTATTTCCGATTTCCCCAATGCCAAAAAGAAAGCCGCGACCCGCACCGCCAAGGGCGTGTTCGAGGCCTGGGAAAAACGCACCGAGCTGGTGAAACGGCAGACCAATGCCGAAAGCGCCGCCAACGACGCCAAGACCATACGCCTCAGGGCGCTGCGCCTGGAAAAAGAAGCGCAGGACGCCGAAGCCGCGCGCATCGCCGCGCAAAACGCGCCGCCCGCGCCCGTGAAAAAGCGCGCCAAACGCAGCACCAGCTGATCTTGCCACCCCGATCCCCGTGGCCGGGACGCGCGGCCTGTGCCAGGCCATGCCGGTCAGCGGCA
This sequence comes from Rhizomicrobium sp., assembly GCA_035281345.1. Taxonomy (GTDB): domain Bacteria; phylum Pseudomonadota; class Alphaproteobacteria; order Micropepsales; family Micropepsaceae; genus Rhizomicrobium. Next base: position 2,425 of record DATEEB010000109.1, read on the forward strand.
CCGGCCACAGCAACGACCCAATGCGTCTAACCGGCGCCGTGCGCGTTTCAGAACGGAGTTGAGAAAAGGACATACTATGCAAGTGAGCAACGCCGAAATTGAAGCCTTTGTGAACGGCTGGGTGACGCAGAATGTCCGCAGCGTACCGGGCCTTGCCAATCTGCAGCATGAGGTGGACCGGCTGGCGGCCAGCCTGACC
>DATEEB010000110.1:0-6461 GCA_035281345.1 Rhizomicrobium sp.
GGTGCTGGTGGACGATTCCATCGTGCGCGGCACCACCTCCAAGAAGATCGTCGAGATGGTGCGCGATGCCGGCGCCGCCGAGGTGCATTTTCGGGTATCCTCGCCGCCCACCACCCATAGCTGTTTTTATGGCGTGGACACGCCCAACACCGACGATCTGTTGGCGCACAAGATGGATGTGGAACAGATGCGCCGCTTCATCGGCGCCGACAGTTTGGCCTTTATTTCGATGAACGGGCTGTACCGCGCCATGGGCCAGGCCGAACGCATTGCCGCTGCGCCGAAATTCTGCGATGCCTGCTTCACCGGCGATTATCCCATTGCGCTGACCGACATCAGCGGCGGCACGCGGCAATTGTCGCTGCTGGCGGACGTCGCCTAACCCCAGGTGTCATGGCCCGCAAATGCGGGCCACCCAGTTGACGACACCCCTCTGCGGCAAGTACTGACGCGGGCCTTAAGTTGGATTCCCGCTTGCGCGGGAATGACAAAAAAAATGACGCCTGATTTTTCCGGCCGCATCGTTTTGGTCACTGGCGCCTCGCGCGGCATTGGCCGCGCCAGCGCCATCGCCCTGGCCAAGGCGGGCGCACATGTGATCCTGGCGGCGCGCACCGTAGGCGGGCTGGAGGAAACCGACGACGAAATCCAAAAAGCCGGCGGCAGCGCCACCCTGGTGCCGATGAATTTGCGCGACGGCGAGGCGATTGACCGGCTGGGCGCTTCTATCTTCGAGCGGTGGGGCAAGCTGGATGCCTTCCTGGGCAATGCCGGGGTCTTGGGACAATTGACGCCGCTCGCCCATCTGGAGCCCAAGACCTTCCAGGACGTGATGGAGGTCAATGTCATCGCCAATTGGCGGCTGATCCGTTCGCTGGACCCGCTGCTGCGCCTGTCGGATGCGGGACGGGTGTTGTTCGTCACCAGCGGCGCGGCCAAAAAACACACGGCCTATTGGGGCGCCTATGCGGTGAGCAAGGCGGCGCTGGAAACATTGGCGCTCACCTATGCGGCGGAATGCGCCGCCACCAACATCAAGGTCAATCTGATCAATCCCGGCGCGATGCGCACGGCGATGCGCAAGAAGGCGATGCCGGGCGAAGACCCCGCCACCTTGCCTGCGCCGGAAGCATTGGCGCCCAAGATCGTCGAGATGCTGTCGCCCGCTTACGACCACAACGAGACGGTTGTGAATTTTCAGAAGTGACGCCGAAGGTGTCATCCGGAGCGAGCATCGCGTAGCGATGCGAGGGAAGGGGATCCAGGTCGTTGAGACCTGATGCTGTTGCAGTCAATATGCTCAGATCGCCGGTCAAAAGGACGAATGACCGCTTTTGGCCCAAAGCGGACGTAGCGCATATACCCTTGGTGTTCTTATTCGCGAACGCCAGGGTCCGAGGCTAGTACCGATGCTCCGATACGGTTACTGAACAGTGCTCACTGGCACGGGTGTCAATCCAAGTCTCCGCAAAGTCACAGGAAGAGACGAACGGATGAAGGATAGGACCAGCGCCCGGTACTTTTCGAGCTCAGCAGCCGGTAAGTCCAGTGGGTCCGGAAAGTTAATCGACTTTTCCAATTCTCCGGAAGGGTATGCCAGTACAGGTTCGCCTCCCGACCGAATAATCATCCGCAGGCCGGACGATCCAATAACTTCATAGCTGTGGGCATCAACAATATCCAAGTGTCCGCTGATGCCGACATAGGATCTGTTGCTCAATGCTCGTGTGAGCGTGATTGCCTCTTCTCCATTGTTGGTCATTGGCCGCCACACCAAAAACGCGTCCACCTCAGGAACCGCGAGCTTGCTCAAGTGGGTGCGATAGAGCAGCGAACTATCTGTTGGCTTCTCCCGCTCCTCCCTTGCAAAAGGCGCGCGCGGGATATTCTGGGTGATCTCGCGCGGGATGCTTTGGATATCAAAGGTGTTGCCGAGATAGCTCTTCACCACATCGAAGGTGAATTTGTGAACGTCCCAATGAGCGATATCCTTCGTCACATCAGACCGCCGAAACAAGGAGTTCTGGTCCCCAAGGTGAATCCTTCCTTCGGCAAGGTTCACGATGCCAATAGACCGGATATTACGATAGTCACCAACCAGGGGCTTTGGATCGGTCGCCTTGGCGAGATAAAACTTCATCTCCCAAGAGTTTGGTGAGGTCTCCTGCGCCTGCGCAATTGTGGGAATGGCGATAAATATTAGAAGAAGCAGAAGCCGCATAGGGAGCTCGCCGGGGAATGCCTGAACCGAGATTATACTGGAAGATTTACTTGGCTGAGACCATTGGCAGTCATCAAGGCATTGGGGCAGGCGTGGCTGCGGTTGGCAACAAACAGGAATATGGCGGGCCGACTGGCCGGTTTTGACCCAAAGCGGACATTGAAAGAATTGTTTTCCCGTTTTCTGACAACATGTCAGCCGCTGTTTTACCACGACGGATATTATATTGGCAGCTTCCGGCCAGCCGACAATGTAGCTGTATTGTTCAGCCAAATTTCTTGAGTTGCGCTATCTTCGCTCTAAGATACTTCAGCAGGGGGGGGCAAAATGTCGTCGCGTGACTCATGCCAGCATATTCTGGGTTTGTTGTCATTCGCTGCCACGCTTTTTGCTACCGCGCTGCCAGGAACTGGCGCTCCGGCTCATATCCCAGTTCTCTTCCCTGTGATGGTAGAGCCGGCGCAATCTCAATCGGCAACCGAGCAGGATGGTCAAATATTGCTCGCTCAAGCTCTTAGGCCGACATCAGCGGCAACCATCCAAAAAGATATAACAATTCATTTTCAGTCCTCCTCGGGGCAAGAGTTTGGTGGGGGTAGCCCAACTTGGGATTTTACGGTTCCGTCCGGGTCAACATTCATCGGTGCAATCTCTGGAAAGGATCCTTACTACTGCGCGTCCAAATCGATGCGAGATGCTTTTTTTACGCATTATGATGTTGCCATCTGTCTGCGCGATGCCAACCGCGACGAGATGTTCGAACAAGTTATAGTGGTGGACGAAGGGTTGCATCGAATTCGGAGTCCTTTCGAGATTAAGTATCTGGATGGTGGGCAGGTCCAGACTGTGGCAGTCCCATATAGCAAGCTTGCGGGCGACAGCATTCCGGCAGCCGAAATCCGGATTACCTACAAATACACCGGGAACTTTCTGACTAAGCTTCCAAAGCTCAAATTCGGAATTTGTTGGCCTTGGTCACTGCCATTGCCTACAGACGGTGTAACCACTGATGTCAATTGCGGATCAACTGACTGGCTGATTAATGGTCGACAACATCTTGCGCTGGAATATGCATTGACAGGAGACACCCGCGACCGGGGTATTGTCACTTGGGGACCTCTTACAGTGACGTTCTCTCTCAATGCCGACCATTCAATCAAAGCGAATAGCAGTGCGCTCCCAACTGGTCTGGCAGTACTGTTCAATAGAGGTGAGTTTTATCTTCGGGGGGACAATCGCAATGAAACGTCAATTCTTCACCTTCAAATGCTGAAAGCGGATGGGCTCAAAGTCGGCACTGAACCGCCCATATGATCAACTGGCCGACCAAGTCTGACTGACCGCTTTTGGCGCAAAGCGGACATTTCGCGCGTAAACCGCTTTACGATAAGGGTAGGCTGAACTTCCTCTCGTTCTATCCACCTGGGTTCCCTTCCCCTCGCGCACTGTCAGCGCTCTCGGCCGGGGATGACAGTCAGCGCTTTTTTCCCGCATACGGATTCTTCGAATTGCGCACCGAAAAGCGCAGCGGCGTGCCCTTGAGGTTGAAGGCCTCGCGCAAACCGTTCTGCAGATAGCGCAAGTAAGCCTCGGGCAGGGCATCGAGCTGATTGCCGAACAAGGTGAAGCTGGGCGGGCGCGCCTTGCGCTGGGTCATATAGCGGATGCGCACCCGCCGTCCGCTGATGGCGGGCGTGGCGTGGCGCTGCAAGGCCTCGCCCAGAAAGCGGTTGAGGGTGGCGGTGGAGATGCGGCTGTTCCAGGCCGTGTCGGCTTCGGTGATGGCCGCTTCCAGCCGGTCCAGACCCTCGCCGGTGCGGGCCGAGGTGGCGATCAGGGGAGCGCCGGCCACCTGCGGCAACAGCCGGTCCAGCTTTTCGCGCATCCGCGAGATGGCGCCCGCCTTGTTTTCCAGCAAGTCCCATTTGTTGATGGCAAAGACAATGGCGCGCCCTTCGCGCGCGATCAGGTCGGCGATGGTGAGGTCCTGTTTTTCGAACGGCGCGGCCGCGTCGATCATCACGATCACACAGTCGGCGAAGCGGATGGCTTCCAAGGTGGAGGCCACCGACATTTCCTCCAGCGTTTCGCCCGCCACCCGCGCCTTTTTGCGCAGGCCCGCGGTGTCGTGCAGCAGGACTGCGCGTTCTCCCGCGCGCCAGGGCGCGGTGATGGCGTCGCGCGTCAGGCCGGCTTCCGGTCCCGTCAAGGATCGTTCTTCGCCCAACAGCTGGTTGAACAGGGAGGATTTGCCGACATTGGGCCGTCCCACCAGGGCCAGCCGCAACGGCCGGTCGAGATAATGAACGCTGACGTCTTCTTCGGGCTCATCTTCCTCGCTGAATTCGAAATCTTCGGCGTCTTCGTCATATTCGGATTCGTCCAAGGCGCTGGACCCGGCCAGCGGCTCCAGCGCCGCCACCAAATTCTCCATCCCCAGATTGTGCTCGGCGGAAATGGCAATCGCCTCGCCCAGTCCCAGGCCATAGGCCTCAGCCGGAGGTTCGATCCGGCCTTCGCATTTGTTGGCCGCCAGGATCACCGGCTTGCCCGATTTGCGCAACGCTTGGGCGATGATCTGGTCGCCCGCCGTCACGCCCGCGCGCGCATCGATCAGGAACAGTAGGGCCTCGGCTTCCGCAATGGCCGCCAAAGTCTGTTTTGTCATGCGATGGGCAATGCTGCCGCTGGCGGCGTCTTCGAAGCCCGCGGTGTCGATCAGCCGCAGCGGCAGGCCTTCATACGTGGCATCCACCGCCTGGCGGTCGCGGGTCACGCCGGGCGTGTCATGGACAATGGCGGCGGTGCGCCCGGCCAATCGGTTGAAAAGCCGGGACTTGCCGACATTGGGTCTGCCGACGATTGCGAGCTTCAAAGGCATGGCTTGGTCGCCGCGCTACCGCAACGCCACAAGTTCGGCGTCGGAAGTGTAGAGATACAGCGTGCCATTGGCCACCACCGGCGAAATGGTGGTGCCGTCGGGAATTTCCACCCGTCCCATCAGCTTGCCGTCATAGGGCGAAAGGGCCTGGGCATAACCGTTGGACGAGGTGACAATCAGCTTGTCGGACACCAGCACGGGCCCGGCCCAAATGATGGCGCCTTGTTTGTCTTCGGGGTCTTCATACTGGGGCAGCTGATGAATCCAGCGCACTTTGCCTTCCTTGCGGGTCAGGCAGATCAGCCGGGCATTGTTGTCCAGCACATAGACATAGTCACCCGCCGCTGCCGGGGTTTGAATGCCGCCGATATCGCGCGACCATAGCCGCTCGCCGGTGTTGAGGCTGAAAGCCGCCATCAGGCCGGATTGGCTGATGGCATAGACCACGCCGCGGTCGATCACCGGGCGCCCGGCGATATCGTCGAGCTGGGATAGCGCGGTGACATGGCCGGTGCGCGTGAGCACCTCGCTCCAGCCGACCTGGCCGTTCTGCACCCGCAGCGCATAAATTTCGCCCGAGGTGTAAGGCGCGATCACGGTTTCGCCCGACACCGCGGCGTTGGTGGAAGCCAGGATGCCGGCGGATTCGGTGATGCCTTGATGATCCCACAGCGTGCGCCCGTCGCTTTGCGCCATGGCATAGAAATGATTGTCGTGGGTGGAGACGTAAATGCGCCCGCCATTCACCACCGGGGCGTTGACGATCGGCATGCCGAGATTCTTGCGCCAGATATCGCGCCCGGTCTTGGCGTCGAGGCAGATCAAAACGCCAAAGCCGGAGGTGACGTAGATTCTGCCATCGTCATAAGCGACGCCGCCGCCCATGCCTTGCGGCGGATCCACGGTATTGGCCTTGCCGAGCAGTCCCCACAGAGTCGGCATGTCGGTGCCGTCCTTGGGCGCCAGGCGCCGGTTCCACACCGGGCGGCCGTCGCCCGCGCGGAAAACATAGATATGCGCTTCGGAATCCAGCGCAAAGATCAGTCCGCCGCCCACCACCGGCGCGGCGGTGAGATGGGAATCGATGTCGCTGCCCTTGCCCGCGTCCTGGCTCCAGACTTCGCGCAAGCGCCCCGGCGCCGCCAGATGATACACGGCGTTGGAGGCAAAGCCGCCGGGCTGGGGCCATTCCGGATTGCGATAAGGCGCCGGCAACAGGATGGGCGTGCTCGCCAGGGCGGGATCGGGTTTCAGCTCGCTGTCCAGCGACATCACCGGAATGCGCACCCCGCGCAGATTGGATTTCTTGCCGCTGGTGGCGAACCAGCTGCCCACTTCGTCAAACACGGAACAACCGCC
>DATEEB010000111.1:0-10568 GCA_035281345.1 Rhizomicrobium sp.
TCTGTTCGCCCGGCGAAGCGGGGCCGCGCACGGCGCCCAAGGTGAAATCGCGGGTGTCGAACAGGATGATGCCGCCATTGCGCATATAATCGCCGACGCGCGACAGCGCCCTGGGCGATAAGGTCTTGGCGCGCGGGTCCATCGGCCAATAGAGCAGGGGATAGAGCGAAAGATCGTCGCGTTCGAGGTCCAGGCCGATCGGTTCCAGCGGCTCATAGGCGGTGCGCGATTTCAACACCAGCCCCAGCCCGGTAAGACCGGCCTGACTGATGGAATCCACATCGCCCAGACCGGTCTTCACATAGGCCAGTCTGGTGTCGAGTGAGGCCTTCATATTGGTGGCTTCGTCGGCACGGGCCTGCGGCGCCATCAGCAAAAAGGCCAGCGCCGCCGCGGCTCCGCGCAGCCGGCGCGGTGCAAAACCGCGCAGCCACAAAGACAGCAGCGCATCCAACAACAACAGCGCCATGGCGGCGGCCAGCAGATAAGGCTCCAGCGCGCGGGCATGCGTGTTGCCATAGGCTTGCGCGCCGCGCACCGCCAAAGGCGCCAGCCTGTCGCCTGCCCGCACGACATTGAGCGCGCTTTCCACCTCATGCGCGCCATAAAGCCCGGGCGGGTGGCGCGGCGAAACCCGGGTGGCGGCAAAGCCCCGGGCCGGAATGGGTGCAATGTGAGACGGGGGCGGCATGGCGCGGCCAAAGCCGTCCAGCAAGGAGACTGGCGGCAAGCTGGTCAATCCGGCCAGCTCGCGCACCGGGGTGCCCGCCGACAAGGCAAGCAGCCGTTTGAGCATCTCGACATACAATCCCGACAAGGGCAGCGACGACCAGCCCGGGCTGGCTGCCGTGTGAAACAAGACGATCCAGCCCGATCCCATCGCCTGCGCCGTGATGAGTGGCGTGCCGTCGGTCAATTGGGCCCAGCTGCGGCCCTGCAATTCCGCCGAAGGTTCGGCCAGAATCTGGCGGGTGACGGTGACCTCAGTGGGGATATCCAGCCCGTTGAAAGGACTTTGCGCTTGGAAGGGCGCCAGATGCTGCGGCGCCGACCAAGCCATGGCGCTGCCCAGATAGCGACCACCGGCCCGCAATTTGACCGGCACCAGATCGTCGGCGCCGCCGGTCATGCGCTCGCCCGCAAAGCGGATCAAGACGCCGCCCTTCTCGACAAATTCCCGCACCCGGCCTTGTTCCTGGGCCGAAATTTTGGCCACATCGGCCAACAGCAACACCGAAACCCGCTTATCCAGCAGTTGCGCGATGCCGCCTTTGGCGGTCTCGGCATAAGGCGCCAGGGCCCGCTCCAGATAATAAACATCGGAAAGCAGCGGCTGGCCTTCACCGCTGGCCGTCTCCGACACGATGCCGGCGCTGCGTTGTGCCGCGCCGCGATCCAGCAACTGTACGGCGCCGGCGCTGTCTTCGCCCGCAATGGCCAGGCGGGTGGTGGCGTTGCGCACCTCCATCGGCAAGGCGATATGGCCGCTGGCGGCCAGATCGCCGCGCTTGAAGCGAAGGCGGGTGGCGGCCAAGGTTTCGCCGCGCGCGCCAATGGCGCCCGCTTCGACCTCCAAGGGTTCGCCGGCGCGGGCGCGCAACGCGGTCAAGGCAAAGCCGCTGGCGTCCCGCGTCACCGGCAGCAGGCCGACCGGCAGCCGCGCGGGCGCGAACACACTGACGCCGCCATAGCGGCGCATGGCGTCACGCAAGGCTTTGCTGCCCGCGTCATCGATCCCGTCGCTCAACCAATAGAGCGCGGGCGCGGCGGCGAAATTGAATCGCCCCAGGGCTCTTGCGGCGGCGACACGGTCGCCCGGCCAGGGCATGGGCCTCAGTTCCTTGGCGATGCGCGCCGCCTCGCCTTGGTTCAACAAACCGGTGGGCGCAGGCCCGGCGGTGGGAATGATGGCCACGGCGCGGCCGCGGGCGCTGTGCAGCAGATCGCCGATCAATTCCTGGCGCGCATCCCAATTGCGCGCGGCGGTCCAGCCATTGTCCACCACCATCACCAGGGGGCCGCTGGCGGCCAGCTTGGGCGTGCGGCCCAGAAGCGGATCGGCCAAAGCCAGGATCAGCAGCGCCGCCGCCGCCAGACGCAACAGCAGCAGCCACCAAGGCGTCGCGGCGGGGGTTTGCTCTTCGTCTTCCAGGCCCCGCAACAAACGCAGCGGCGGAAACAGGGTGCGGCGGGGCAAGGGCGGCGTCACCCGCAGCAGCCACCACAGCACTGGCAATACAAGCAGCGCCGTCAGGATCAGTGGGCTTCCGAAGCTTATCTGGGGAAGGAAAGGCAGTAGATTCATTTATTGGTCGCTCGTCCGTTCGCTGCCGCTCCGGACCCCGCCGACGCTCCCTGGCGCTCCGAAGCTGATGGGAAAGCCGAACATATTGTTCCTCTACCGCTTGCGGCGGTTACGTCCCGCCGATCGCGGCATGCAGCGCGATCAGCGAGGCTTGCGGCGCGTGATCGGTACGATGGACCGTGCAGGTCCAGCCCAGTTTTGCGGCCGCTTGCGCGACGCGCTCGCCATGGGCGGTAAAGCGGGCGCGGTAGGGCGCGCGCACCCGTTCGGCGCGGCCGAAGATTTCGTCGTTGTCGCCGCGCGGAGATTCGAAACGCGTGCGGCCGGAATAGGGAAAATCCTCTTCCGCCGGATCGACGATGCGCACCAGATGGCCTTCCACGCCGCTATGCGCCAGGTTTTTCATGGCTTCGAACACGTCCTCATCCAGGAAATCGCTGAACCACACCAATTGATTGCCGCGGGCGAACCGCGTAATCGGCGGCAGCCCTTGGTCGCCGCGCCCGAACATGGCGCGTCCGATCCGTGTCAGCGCCAAGCGCGAAGCGGCGGGCGCCCCGTCCATGCCGGCAAAACCCACCCGCTCGCCGCCGCGCACCAACAGCGAGGCCAGTGCCAGCAGCAAAAGATCGGCGCGGGCGCGCTTGCTGACCGCGCCGGATTTAAACGCCATGTTGGGCGAGGCATCACGCCAGAACCAGACGGTCTGGGCCGCTTCCCATTCGCGTTCGCGCACGAAGATATGCTGCGACTTGGCGGATTGCCGCCAATCGATGGTGGAGGAGGAATCGGGACTGGCATAGCGGCGGAATTGCCAGAAACTTTCGCCGATGCCGGCGCGGCGGCGGCCATGCACGCCCAAGCTTACCGAAGCCGCCAGATGATCGGCCTCCACCATGAGCGGCGGCAGCCCGGCGGACAGGCCATCGGCTTCATGCTGAAGCGCGGAGAACTGGCTCAAAACAGACTCATGTTAAAAGAGACTTTGACAGAGCCGCGCGATCACTTTGGCCGTGGTGGCGCCTTCAGCGCGGGCGGAAAAGTTCAAGGCCATGCGATGGCGCAGGACGGGGCCCGCCAGCGCCACCACATCGTCGGTGGAGGGTGCGAGCCGTCCATCCAGAAGCGCCCGCGCCCGCACCGCCAGCATCAAGGCTTGGCTGGCGCGGGGGCCGGGTCCCCAGGCGATCTGGCCTTGCAAGCCGCTTTCATGATCGCCGCCAGGATCACTTCCATTTGGCCGCGCGGCGCGCACCAGCGACAGAATGGATTCCATCACCTGCTCGCCCACCGGAATGCGGCGCACCAGAGTCTGGGCTTCCAGAAGATCGTCGGGCCCGCAGACCCGCGCCGCGCTTTTTTCTTCGCCCATGGTGGTGGCCAAAAGCATGCGGCGTTCCGCGTCCAGACCAGGATAGCCGACATCGATCTGCAGCAGAAAACGGTCGAGCTGCGCCTCGGGCAAAGGATAGGTACCTTCCTGCTCCAGCGGATTTTGGGTCGCCAGCACATGGAACAGCCGCGGCAGATCGTGGCGCGCGCCCGCTACCGTGACATGCTTTTCCTGCATCGCCTGCAACAAGGCCGATTGGGTGCGGGGCGAAGCGCGGTTGATTTCGTCCGCCATCAGAAGCTGGGTGAAGACCGGACCGCGAATAAAGCGGAAGGCCCGTTCCCCGCTGATGCTTTCCTCCATCACTTCCGAGCCGGTGATATCGGCGGGCATCAAATCAGGGGTGAATTGGACGCGGCTGGTATCCAGTCCCATCACAATACCCAGCGTGTCCACCAGCTTGGTCTTGGCCAAGCCCGGCACGCCGATCAACAGGCCATGACCGCCCGCCAACAGGGTGATCAGGGTCTGTTCGATGACCTCTTCCTGACCGAAAATCACCGCGTTGAGCCCGGTACGCACCTTGGCGAAGGTTTCGGCGCTGGCCGACAGCCGCTTGGCGGCGTCGCGCTCGTCCTGAATGTCCACTTTGTTCATGCGGGGCCTGAAACTTGCCGGGGTTGAGGGTTATGTTGCACCGTGGGACATGAGCGGCGCAACCCCGTAAACCCTCTTAATGGTAAGGGAAAAGCGCGAATTATGGCGTCATGACGGCAGACAGGATTTTTCCGCCGCGGGAGGCCGGCAACAGCGCCTTGGCGGAACAATGGCGCATCCGGCTGCCGCAACAGCCGCCGGACCTGACAGAGCATGACGATTGCGACAGCGCGCAACGCACCGATGGTTTGGACGGGGTCAAGGCCGCTGTGCTGTTGCCGGTGATCGCGCGCGGCGAACCGATGCTGTTGTTCACGCGCCGGACGGAGATTTTGGCGCGGCACAGCGGACAGGTGAGTTTCCCCGGCGGGCGCTGTGAGACAGACGATCCGACGCCTGCGCAAACAGCGCTGCGCGAAACCTTTGAGGAAACCGGTATCGCGCCGAGCTTTGTGACCGTGGCCGGTTATCTCGACCGCTATCTCACCGGCACGGGCTTCGATATCCAGCCGGTGGTTGGCGTGCTGGCCGAGGGCTATGCCCTGAGGCCCGATCCGCGCGAAGTGGCGGAGATTTTCGAGGTGCCCTTGGATTTCTTGCGCGATCCCGCCAATTGCCGCCGCGAGAGCCGCCAAATCGCGGGGCGCACGCGCCGTTTCTATGCTTTCAGCTATGGGCCGCATGAAATCTGGGGCGCCACGGCCGCGATCGTGGTCGGCCTGGTGCGGCGGTTGAATGCGGCCGGCGTTTAAAGGCCGTGAAGGTTTAAATGCTATAAGTGAGTCGTGAGAATAGATCCGACACAGCATGGCTGGATGACCGCCCCCGAGACGGTCCAGGTGATGACGGCCCTGGGGGAAGCGCGCTTTGTCGGCGGCGCGGTGCGCAACGCGCTTTTGGGGATCGCGGTGGTGGACATCGATATCGCGGTGCCCATGCCGCCCCAGGAAGCGCTGGCGCGGCTGAGCGCCAAGAACATCAAAGTGCTGGAAACCGGCCTTAAGCACGGCACGGTCACCGCCATTGTCGGCACGCATGCCTTCGAGATTACCTCCTTGCGGCACGATGTGGAAACCGATGGCCGGCATGCCACAGTAGCGTTCACGGACGACTGGGCCGAGGATGCGGCGCGGCGCGATTTCACCATCAACGCGCTGTATGCCTCGGTCAGTGGCGAGATCTTCGACTATGCCGACGGGGTCGAGGATCTGATCGCAGGCAAGGTGCGCTTTATGGGCGATGCGCGTACGCGGATCGCCGAGGACTATCTTCGGGTTTTGCGGCTGTTCCGTTTTCATGCCTGGTACGGCAAGGGCGAAATTGACGCCGACGGATTGCATGCCGCCGCGGAAGCCAAGGACAAGTTGAAGACGTTGTCGGCGGAACGCGTGGCCAAGGAACTGCTGCGTCTGTTGGAAGCGGGCAATCCCGCGCCTGTCCTGCGGGTGATGGCGGCGACCGGAATTTTGCCGGAACTGCTGCCGGGCGCCTTGCAGATGCGGCGGCTGGAACGGTTGACGCAATTGGATGCCGATAATTTCTTTCCGCGTGACGCCATTCTGCGTCTGGCCGCGCTTTTGCCCGACGATCGCGAAGCCGCCCATGCGGCTTCGGACGGGTTGAAACTGTCCAACGCCGACCGCGCAAGGCTGGAACAGGCGCTGAGCGGCGATAAGATCACGATTCAAATTTCAGCGCCGGCGGCGCGGCGGTTGCTCTATCGCCTGGGTCCGGCCCGTTTCAAGGACAAGGTGATGTTGCGCTGGGCGGGCGTGCCCAAGGGCGCGGGCGCCTGGCGCATGTTGCTGGAGATGGCCAACAACTGGCAACGGCCACACTTTGCACTGACCGGACGCGATGTGATGCAGGCGGGCGTGCCGGAAGGGCCGGATGTCGGACGCTTGCTGGCGCAAGTCGAGGATTGGTGGATGGCGGGGGACTTCGCCGCCGACGAGGCTGCGCTGCGTGCCCGTTTGAAAGCGGTGATCGTCCAGGACCGCGCATGAGGTTCGAACTTTTGGACTCTCTGTCATTGCCCGGCGATCCCGCCAAGGCCAATGAAGATGCGTTCGGTCATGGTGAGATCGCTGCCCTAGTGATCGATGGCGCCACGCCTTTGGGCGACGGGTTGATGCCCGGTCCCAGCGACGCGGCGTGGATCGCCCAGTTCGGCGCGCGCCGCCTGATGGCGCATCTCAGGGATGAGAAAAGCGCGCGCAAGGCATTGCGCGCCGCATTGGCCGATACCCAGAAATCCTTTGAAGCCTTGCGCCGTCATGCGCCGGAAGAGATGTGGCAGATGCCCTGTGCCAGCATGATGCTGGCCGTACCAGACCATGAGGAACTTGAATTCCTGTGGTTTGGCGATTGCGCCGCGCTGGTTCAGCAAGAGGGCAAAGCCGTGCGCGTGATCGGCGAAACCTTTGATAAGCGCGCCGCCGAGGCGCAGCGCGCAAAGACCGTTGCCCAGGAAAAAAACCTGTCGCCGGCTTCGGGCATCCGCCGCGCCGAATTCATCGGTGCGCTGCGCAGCAGCCGCAACCGCATCAACAGCGGCAATCAATGGCTGTTCAGTCCTGATGCAAGAGCGGCGGGCCATGTGGCGCGCAGAACGATGAAAACGGTGCCGGGTGACGTCCTGCTTTTGGCGACGGACGGTTTTCTGGCGCTGGCGAGCGATTACGGCGCTTACAGCGCCGACAGTCTGATGACGGCGGCGATGTCCAATGGGCTTGCGGTGTTGGGTGCGGAATTGCGCGCCATCGAGGCGGGCGATAGCGGCGGCGACAAGTTTCCGCGCTTTAAAAAGAGCGACGATGCTACCGCGCTGCTGTTGCGGTTGGTTTGAGCGCAGGTGCACTCCTATGTCTGTTCTAGCGACAGCGTCAGAACAGACATAGGAGGCGCGGTAGGCGCTGCTGTTGCGGTTGGTTTGAGCGCAGGTGCACTCCTATGTCTGTTCTAGCGACAGCGTCAGAACAGACATAGGAGGCGCGGTAGGCGCTACTTCTTCGAATAACTTAGCCACGAGGAATTTTCGTTCCTGAGCAGGAGTGCCGCACTCAGGGATCAAAAGGCCTGCGGCTAGAGCCGTTTCGGATTGAGATGATGCGGCTGCTTCCCTCATCCTCACCATGGCCGGCCTCCGAGCCGGCCATCCAGAGCCGCAAACACGGTATTTGTTGCCCTGGATGGGCGGGGCAAGCCCGCCCATGGTGAGTGTAAAGGTGCATTTCAATTCAAAAAGGCTCTAGCTCATCGCTTTGGCGACTTCTTCCCAGCCGTGATAAATCATCGACAGTGCCACATACACAACAATCGCCAGGCCAATATAGGCGATCCAACGGAAGCGCTCCAAAAGCTTGGCGATGTAACTGGCTGCCGCGCCCATCAGCGCCACCGACATCAAAAGACCGATGATCAAGACATCGAGATGCTCGCGCGCCGCCCCCGCCACCGCCAGCACATTGTCCAGCGACATGGACACATCGGCGATCAGGATCTGGATGATGGCGCGCTTGGCCGAAGCGCCGGTTTCGATTTCGGGGGCGATGTGGCTTTTGTCGCCGGAAATATCGCGCCACATGCGCCAGCAGACCCACAGGAGCAAAATGCCGCCCGCCAACATCAGGCCGATAATGGCCAAGAGCTGCACCGCCACCGCCGCCATGGCGATGCGCAACACCACCGCCGCGATCAGGCCCCAGAGGATGACTTTCTTGCGCATCTCCAGCGGCACGCGCGCCGCGGCCAGCCCGATCACCACGGCATTGTCGCCCGCCAGCACGACGTCGATCATCAGCACCTGGGCGAGGGCGACCAGGCCGCCTTCGTGGAAAAGAGTCAGTTCCACCTATTGCTCCTTATTTTGGGAAACCGCCGGTCTGACGCAGCGCTTCGCCCAGCACCATTGCCGCGGCTTGCGCCACATTCAAGGACCGAAGGCCGGGACGTAGCGGAATCACCAGCCGGGCATCCACCGCATCATGGACGGCCTGCGGCACGCCGGCGCTTTCGCGCCCCACCAAAAGCGTGTCCGAGAGCGCAAAGGTAAAATCGCTGTAAGCCATGTCCCCCCTGGTCGTCAGCAGCACCAGCCTCGATCCTTCCGCCCCCGCGCCGTCATGGAACCGGGCCCAGGACTCATGGCGGCGGATATCGGCGCTTTTGAGATAATCCATGCCGGCCCGGCGGAAATTGCGGTCCGACAGAAGAAATCCACAGGGCTCGATGATGTCGATCCCCACCCCCAGACAGGCGCCCAGCCGAATCAGACTTCCCGCATTCTGGGGGATATCAGGCTCATACAGCGCCAGGCGCACCACAAATCTCCAAATTTCCGCTCCCGTGGATTAAGTAGCGGCAGCAAAAGGCATTTTCTGCGTCATCGTGCCGCAAGACCCTCGAAAACCGACTCTCTATTTTACCGGCCCAATGAGCAAGCGGGGCGGGGACCAAGCGCGTCACCGCGTCAGTACCCTATCCACGCTTGTTTGTGGCAAGAGTTCGAGACGTTCTTTCCAAAGATTCCATAAGGGTGGACCCAGTGGCAGCTACGACAAGTGACGCGGGCACGCGACGCGATTTCCTTTATGTGGCTTCGGGCGCAGTGGGCGCCGTCGGCGCGGCCGCGGTGGCCTGGCCGCTGATCGACCAGATGAACCCGTCGGCCGCGGCTTTGGCCTTGGGCACCACCGAGATCGACGTCGCCGCCATCCAGCCCGGCCAACAGATCGTGTTCAAGCATCGCGGCCTGCCGCTGTTCGTGCGCCGCCGCACCCCGGCCGAGATCGCGAGCGCCAAGGCGGTGGATGTGAATTCACTGCCCGACCCGCTGGCCTTCAACCACAACCTGGCCGACAACGCTCCGGCCACCGATGCCAACCGCGTTATCAAGCCGGAATGGCTGGTGCTGATCGGCGTCTGCACCCATCTTGGTTGCACCCCCACCGTGTCCACCCCGCAGCAGCCGGAAGGCGAGTATGGCGGCTGGCTCTGCCATTGCCACGGCTCGGCCTATGATACGTCGGGCCGAATCCGCAAAGGCCCGGCGCCCCGCAATCTGGAGGTGCCGGTCTATTCGTTCATGTCTGACACCCGTATCAAGGTCGGTTGAGGAGAACAACAATGTCTGGCCCTTCGACCTACCAACCCAAATCCGGTTTCGACCGCTGGCTCGATGCCCGCCTGCCGCTGCCGCGCCTGCTGCACGACACGATGGCGACCTTCCCGACACCGCGGAATCTGAACATCTGGTACACCTTCGGCGGCATCCTGACCTTTTGCCTGGGCGTTCAGATCGTCACCGGCGTGGTGCTGGCGATGCATTATGTCGCCAATGCCAATCTGGCCTTCAATAGCGTCGAAGCCATCATGCGCGACGTCAATTACGGCTGGCTGATCCGTTATGTGCACGCCAATGGCGCGTCCATGTTCTTCCTGGCCGTTTATATCCATATGTTCCGCGGCCTCTATTACGGCTCCTACAAGGCGCCGCGCGAGTTGATCTGGATCATCGGCGTGCTGATCTATCTCTTGATGATGGCCACGGCCTTCTTCGGTTATGTGCTGCCCTGGGGCCAGATGTCCTTCTGGGGGGCCACCGTCATCACCAACATGTTCAGCGCCATTCCAGTGGTGGGCAGCAGCATCGCCACCTGGCTGTGGGGCGACTTCGCGGTGGGCGACGCCACCTTGAACCGCTTCTTCTCGCTGCATTACCTGCTGCCCTTCATCATCGCGGGCGTGGTCGGGTTGCACATCTGGGCGCTGCACGTGCCCGGCAACAACAATCCCTTGGGCATCGACGTGAAGAGCCCGCAGGACACGGTGCCCTTCCATCCCTATTACACGGTGAAAGACGCCTTTTATCTGGTGCTGTTCGTCATCCTGTTCGCCGGTTTTGTGTTTTTCGAGCCGGATTTCTTCGGCAATCCGGACAATTATCAGCCTGCCAATCCGCTGGTGACGCCGCCGGAGATCGTGCCGGAATGGTACCTGCTGCCCTTCTACGCCATGCTGCGCTCCATCCCCGATAAGCTCTTGGGCGTGATCGTGATGGCCGGCGCCATCGTCACCCTGGTGTTCATCCCGTGGTTGGATACCAGCCGGGTGCGCTCCTGCCGCTTCCGTCCGCTGATGAAGCAGTTCTTCTGGGGCTTTGTGGTGGCCTGCGTGCTTTTGGGCTATTGCGGCGCGCAGAGCGTGGACGCGTCCAAGTTCGGCATTCCCCTGGTATGGGTAGCCCGCCTGGCCTCGATCTATTACTTCGCC